>JAOZUW010000013.1:0-2532 GCA_029938465.1 Bacteroidales bacterium
AATTGACAGATGATCAATGCCCGCTAAAAAACGTCCTATCAGTCCTTAAGACAACGGATGCTAAAGCCGGCCATCTTGTTTTCATTGCGCCATATCACCTGACCGCGGTTATAGGGTATGTACAGGCGCCACGCAAGCGTAGGTGCGCCCTCTGTACCCGACCACCAGTAGCCACGACTGCCAAGATGGTAGAACGACTCATCGGTGCTGCGGTAGCTCCCTGGGAGCGCAGTAAAACCACTAATGTTAGTTGCATCTGTATTTGGTGCATCCCAGTGTATTGTACCAGTTTCTTTCATTTTGCCGCCTGCAACATCATCTCCTCCTAAAAAATTAGTAAGAACAGTCCACTCTTCATCAGTTGGTAAATGCCAGCCGCTTGGGCAGGCAGTTAAGGCTGCATCCCAAGTATAAAGCCTACCATAAATCTCCCCGTTGGCATTGCTGTTATCATACCACCATGAATTTGTAGTTTCATAGTTTAGGTTTTCGGCAAACCATGTTTGGCTATCTATATCAACTATTTTATAAACTTGTCCATCACGAGTATCAGTATAGGTTCCAGGACCTCCGCCACCTTCTATTATCTTAATGGTTATCTCATCAGAAGTATTACCTCCACTATTATCAGTACTTGTAGCTTTTAAGGTATGGTCACCTATACTTTCATTATTCGTTGCCCATGTGTAATTATATGGAGAACTGCTGGTTGAGCCTTTTTCAGCTCCATCTACAACAAAACTAACTTCTGTTATAGTGCCATCGCTGTCATTGGCTTCTACTGATATTATTATAGTTTCACCTATTACTATTTCTTGATTGTTTACTGGTGCAGTAATTTTACAAGTTGGGAGTTTATTTTCTTCCTCCTTTTCTTCTTCTTTTTTACAAGATTGAAATACTAAAGCTGCAATTGCCAACATGGCAATTAATGTGATAAGGATCGTTTTTGTTTTCATAATAGCTAGTTTTAAGTGAAATATGACGCTTAATATATGAAATATTTATATTCTTTCCTAGATTCAACAAGTATATGTAGTTCTTTTTTAGCGAATTAAACAATTATATTGCCCTTTCAAGGTGGTGATATGCTGAGTTTTCAGAAGGAGATATATGGACAATCAATTGCCTGAAGAGTATATATACATTAACAAAAAATCCCCCAACAAATAAGTGAAGGGGGAAGTAACTTTTAATAAGAGATGTCATCGCTTAAAGCGATGACTTCTCTTATTGTAGAAAATTTACTCAAAAGACTCTGTAAACTCAGCATCAAAACGCTTTACTAAAGTATCGCTACCAAAAGCAAAAGGACTTGCATTTCCTTCTTCAGAAGAATATACCCATTGATATTTCTCTTCTACTGTAGGTTGTGGTAAGAATTTAATCATTTTGGCTTAAAACTAGCTTTTAACTATACCTCATCAAACAATGGTCTGCTGATATTTTACAAATCCAAAAACCTCAATTTGATCTTCATTTATCCTAAATACAATTGTATATCCTTTAAAAATCAGATCTCGTATTAAAACATTCTCAAAATAAATTGATTTTCTATAACTATAAGGATTAGATGGTATTTCTTTAATCCTCTCCAATAATTCTTTTTTGAATTTTCTTGCAGCACTTAGCTTATCTTCAGCAATAAAATCTAATTGGTTTTCAAATCTGTTTATAAAGGACTCTTTATAAATTATTTTCATAATTGCGAAGAGTTTTATCTAGTTTTTCCTCCAACTCCTCTTGTGAATAAAAAACAGCTTTACCGCTTTCTATTTCATCTAGCTCTTTTTGCAAATACTCTTTAGTCGAAATAAATTCCTGATTTTTAGATACTATTTCAACTTCATCACTACTAAATTTACCCAAAAACAAAATAAACTTATCATAAATCTTATCGCTTATTTTCAACTGTATTGTTTGCATGATAATTATATTTTTTTTACAAAAATACATAATAAAGGTCAAAGCTTTAAGCTACAAGTAAAATATTGTCAGTTTTAAAGCATTCTTCAGGATTATCCAGCGAATAAAAAATCCCCCAACAAAAAATGAAGGGGGAAGTAACTTTTAATAAGAGATGTCATCGCTTAAAGCGATGACTTCTCTTATTGTAGAAAATTTACTCAAAAGACTCTGTAAACTCAGCATCAAAACGCTTTACTAAAGTATCGCTACCAAAAGCAAAAGGACTTGCATTTCCTTCTTCAGAAGAATATACCAATTGATATTTCTCTTCTACTTTAGGTTGTGGCAAGAATTTAATCATCTCAGCAGCAACATCATCTAAATCAGACGAACCATTAAAACCAAACTTAGCTAATAAATCTATTAACTGAGCAGGATTTGTTTTCTCCACTTTTGGAGTAAAGCTAGCTTTAAATTCCTGAATATATTTCTGAGTATTGGTATAACTTCCGCCAGTTTCAACCGGCATAGTTGCAGGCAAAATTAAATTGGCTCGCTTGGCTGTTTCTGTCATAAAGTAATCCTGAACTACAGTAAAGCCCATTTTATCCATACAAGTACCTT
>JAOZUW010000013.1:2632-35487 GCA_029938465.1 Bacteroidales bacterium
GTATTAAGTCTTTAGTTTCATTTACTACGGTTGGTGCATCTACACCCCAAATAGCTTTCATTTTATCTTTAGCTTCTTGCGAACCAATAGCTAAACCACCAGTTGCTATATTTGGCTGTGCTCCCATATCGAAAATACCTTGAGAGTTGTTCTTCTCTTTTAAGGAAATAATTCCGCTGGCAGTTTTACCAAGCTTTCCACTAATAAGCGATAAATTATAAACTTCGCGAGCCGCTTCAGCTGTTAATAGTTCTTCGGAATAAACCAAAATACTATTCATCTCGTGTAGATATTCCTTTACAAAGGACTCAACCTTCTCCACACAGCAAATACCTGCTTTATCAATCAGCATTTTATAATCTTCGGCTAAAACAGCAGCTTTATAAGTATCAAATCCATCAACTCTACCTTCTAAGAACATAGAATTTTCCAAACCATTACTTAAGAGATAATGATTGGCAGCTTTAAAGAAATAATAGAAATTTTCTACTTCGCCCAAACTTGGGAATTTATGATTTAATTTTTCGCTTCCTTTTGGATTTAACACACTCACTTTTACTTTTTTAGCATGGTGAGCATTCTGAATCATATAACCTACTACAGGATGCTTTTCGTAAATATCATTACCTATTAAATAAACCTTAGAAGCCTCTTTGATTTGCTCAAAAGGAACATTATTATTGGCAGATTGCGCATAAAATTCACCGCGATTGAAATAGCTAAAGCTAGCTACATTATTAGTTTTTGCAGCAGCACGAGCCAATTTCTGAACCAAGTATATTTCTTCGTTAGTTAAACGAGCACCAGCCATAAATAAGTTCTCATCTGCATCAACAGATGCTATTCTTTTATGGATAATATCATAAGCCTCATCAAATGAAATTTCTTTAAAGCTTCCATCTTCTTGCCTCAATTGAGGAGTAGTAATACGAGTTACATCGTTCATATATCTGTAACCAAACTTAGCCATCTGACAGAGATTTGCATCAGTATTTACTTGTCCCTCGGCACCAGTCACTTTCATAGTAAACTCATTATGGTGATTGATATTGATAGTGCAACCCACTGAGCAATAATTACAAATCACCTCTGCTTTTTCTTCTTTCAGCGGACCTGGTTTAAAGAAAAAATTCTCGGTAATAGCGCCCGTTGGACATGCAGAAATACAAAGTCCGCAAGATTCGCAATTGGTTTCCGTTAAGCTATCACCCATACTTGGGGCCACATAGGTATCGAAACCACGATTCACCAAACCTAGAGCATTAGCTCCCACCACTTCTTTACATATTCTTACACAACGCGCACAAAGAATACATTTATTGTTATCTATCTCGATATATGGATGACGGAAATCAACCTGATATTGATGGTAATCACCGGCAAACTTTTCTTGCTCCGAATTATACTCTGTTGCATATTCTTTTAATTCACAATCGTAATACTCCACACAACCACATTCCATACAACGTTGTGCTTCGCTTTTACAAACATCTTCGCTGGCATAACCTAATTCCACTTCATCAAAATTGAAGCGTTTATCGGCATCCATTACAGGCATTTCCTCACGAATCTGTTTATCGTATTTACCCTTGTAATCGTCGGCAATTTGTGGTTTAAAATTGTCTTTCTTACTTAAAAACTCTTTCTTAGGCTCTTTTAGCTCCTCTCCCATCATAAACTGATGAGCGGAACGAGAAGCTGTTTGCGCTTGAGCAATGGCTTCAATAATAGTAGCAGGCCCAGAAACACCATCACCAGCAGCAAATACTGAAGGAATACCAGTTTGTAAAAACTTCCTGTCAGCATCTAAATCACCCCAACGATTGATTTGCAATTCCCCTTCTCCAGCAAATTCATTGATATCATCAATAAAATTCACACGAGTCTTTTGACCAATAGCGGCTAGAATATAATCCAATTTAATTTCATATTCGCTACCTTCAATAGGCACCGGTCTTCTACGTCCAGAAGCATCAGGCTCACCCAATTCCATTTTCAAAACCGTAACCGATTCCAATACACCATTGGCATCTTTGTTTACTTTACTAGGATTGGTAAGGAATAAATATTCTATGCCTTCTAGTTTCGATTCATGAATCTCAATTGGATTAGCAGGCATTTCTTTTTCAGTCCTACGGTAAATCACATAAACTTTCTCGGCTCCACAACGCATAGAAGTACGGCAGCAATCCATAGCAGTATTTCCACCACCCACAACAGCTACCGTTTTTCCTTTAAAATCGGCAGCTTTGCCAGTCATTTCCATGTTTTTAAGGAAATCGATTCCAGAAAATACATTTTGTGCATCATCGCCTTCGCAACCTATTAAAGTACCTTTTTGCGACCCAATAGTTAAAATAGTAGAATCGTAATTGGCCTTAATATCTTTATAACTCAAGTTCTCACCCAAGTTTTTGTTGTAATAAATATTTACACCTAAATCGGTGATATTTTTCACTTCTGCATCTAAAATATCGTTTGGTAATCTGTACTCAGGAATACCATAACGCAACCAACCACCCGACTTAGGAGCAGCTTCGTAAATATCCACCTGATGACCTTGAATTTGCAAGAAATGAGCAGCAGATAATCCCCCAGGTCCGGCACCAATAACCGCTACTTTTTTAGCTGTTGATGCAGCTACTTCTGGTACAAATTTATTAATAGACTGCAAATCATAATCAGAAGCAAAACGCTTCATATAATCAATTCCTACAGCATTTCCTTCGTCTAACAAATTACGACGGCAAGCATCCTCACAAGGACGAACACATACGCGACCACAGATAGCAGGCAGCGGATTGGTTTCTTTAATTAATGCCACAGCATCGCTATACAATCCTTTATCGATAAGCGAAATATAACCTTGCACATCTACACCAGCCGGACAAGTCTCGGTACAAGGTGCTTTACAATCGGCATAGTGATTACTCATAATCAGGTCTAAAGCCGTTTTACGAGAAGTTCTAATAGCATCGTTATCGGTGACTATTTTCATTCCTTCGTTTACTTTCGTAGAGCAACTAGGCTGATGACCACGCATACCTTCCACTTCCACAACGCATACATAACAAGAGCTAAAAGGCTCTAATCTGGGATCGTTACATAATGTGGGGATTTTAATTCCTTCTCTATTGGCAAGCTGCAAAATACTTTCTCCTGGATAGGCTTTAACTATCTTACCATTCAGATCTATATTTAATGTCTTATTCTTCATTTTTGTCTTTTTTACTTTTGATTAAGAAAGTTTGATAGCATCGAACCTACATACATTAAAACACTCTCCACACTTAATACAATCGTCTTCACGAATAAAGTGGATCTCTTTCTTAGAACCATCAATGGCATCTACCGGACATTTGATAGCACAAACAGTACAGCCTGTACACATATCGGGTATCACTTCGTAGGTAAGCAATGATGTACAACTTAATGATGGACATTTCTTATCGCGGATATGCGCTTCGTACTCACTACGGAAATATTTAATGGTAGTTAATACTGGATTTGGAGCTGTTTGTCCCAATCCACAAAGAGAATTATCTTTAATCTGATATGCCAATTCTTCCAGCTTTTCAATATCACCTTCTTCGCCATGACCTTCAGTAATACGAACAAGTATTTCGAGCATACGCTTGGTTCCCATACGACAGAATGTACATTTACCACAGCTTTCTTTTTGAGTAAAATCGAGGAAGAAACGAGCTAAATCTACCATACAAGTAGTTTCGTCCATCACCACCATACCACCGGAACCCATAATAGCTCCTGTAGCATTTACTGAATCGTAATCAACAGGAGTATTCAATAAATGAGCAGGAATACAGCCTCCTGAAGGACCACCTAATTGCACAGCTTTAAACTGCTTGTCATTCTGAATTCCACCACCCAATTTAAAGATGATATCGTTGATAGTTGTTCCCATAGGAACTTCTACTAATCCACCATTTTTTATTTTTCCTGTTAAGGCAAAAACTTTGGTTCCTTTACTTTTATCAGTACCGTACTTATTATAAGATTCGGCACCATTAAGTAAGATATATGGAATATTGGCAAATGTTTCTACGTTATTAATATTGGTAGGCTTTTTCCACAGTCCGCTAATAGCAGGAAATGGAGGACGTTTTCGAGGCATTCCTCTTTCACCTTCTACAGAAGCTATTAATGCAGTTTCTTCACCACACACAAAAGCACCAGCTCCTTCTTTTACATAAATGTCAAAATTGAAGCCTTTAATGCCAGCAGCATCTTTTCCTAAATAGCCTTTGCCACGAGCTTGGTCAATAGCAATGTTTAGTCTTTTAATAGCCAATGGATATTCGGCACGACAATAAATAACACCTTGGCTGGCTCCAATGGCATAAGCACCTATGGCCATCCCTTCTAATATAGCGTGAGGATCACCTTCTAATAATGATCTATCCATAAATGCTCCGGGGTCACCTTCATCAGCATTACAGATAATATATTTTTCTTCAGATTCGCTATTAAAAGCAAATTGCCATTTCATACCAGTTGGGAAACCACCTCCTCCACGTCCGCGGATACCAGAATCTAAAACAGTTTTTATCACTGTTTCACGACTGATGGCTTCAGTAGCAATCATTTTTAATGGTTTATAGGCATTTTTAGCTTCTGCTTCTTCAATAATCTCTGGATCAATATATCCACAATTACGAAGCGCTATCTTCACCTGACCTTCGAAATAATTATCATCTTCGGTAGGAAATAAATCACTCTTTACAATATATTCTTTTACAGGTTCATGGTGCTGCACATGCCTTTCAATAATCTCTAAAGCTTTTGCTTCATCAATACCACCATAAAGGAAATAACCAGTATCGTCAATTATTTCAACAAGAGGCTCACGAAAGCACATTCCCACGCAAGATGTTTTTTTCAATTCAAAATCCAAACTATCCACTTCTTTAAGATTTCGGATAGCATCGTAAGTTTTACTTGCTCCAGCAGCTATACCACAGCTTCCTAAACCTACTATTACTTGAGTCTTTTCCATACTTAAGCTTTTTTCTCGTTCAACTTCATTTGTCTAATCACCTTGGAAGCAGCTTTGCCATCCAAATTGCCAAAGGTATCGTCTCCTATCATCATCACAGGAGCCAATGAACAACAACCTAGGCATGCCACAGATTCAAGTGTAAACAAATTATCTTCTGTTGTTTCACCATCGTTAATACCTAAAGTGTTCTCCAATGCAACAGTAAGTGCTTTAGCATTTTGCACATGGCAAGCTGTGCCATGACAAACCTTAATAATGTTTTTCCCAACAGGTGCCAAACGAAATTGCGCATAAAAAGTTGCCACTCCGTACATATCGGCTAACTCTAAACCAGTTTCTCCGGCAATTTTTTCAAATGCTTTGCGTGGCACATAACCAAAAAGCTCCTGAGCTCCTTGTAATAAAGGTATCATAGAACCTTTTTTGCCTTTGTATTTTTTAATGATTGGGTCCAGCTTAAAGAGTTCTTCAGCGTTTGCCAATTCATCCTTATGTTCTGCTCTTATTCGTGATATTCTCATAGCGAAAAAAAGTATTTATTGATTATAAAATTCTTCTATTTTCGATAAAGATATAAAAAGAGCCTAGAGAATATACGAATAAGATAGCTATTCAAGAATTTATAACTATTCTAAATAATTCATAAATGATATAATATTGATAATGTGGGACATAAACAACTAAAACCCTTTATTTCCTAAATAGAATGTCGATAGTAAAGTAATGAAAAGAAATGGAAAAGTATAAGAAATTCTCTTATGTAATCAGGGGAATACTGAGTGCTCAAAAAAACTATTGAATGACCACTTTTCCTGAGTGTATATTGTTATCTGAAATGACTTTATAAAAATAGATTCCTGATGCGATCGATTTACAGTTCCAAAAAATATTTGAATGACCTTTAAGTTCATCTATTAATACTCCATTGGCATTATAGATTTGAATTAAAATGTTTTTATCTTTTTCAAAACTAAATTGAACAAAGTCAGTTGCTGGATTTGGACTTAAAGAAATCGAATTAGGATATTCCACTATCCCAATTGTTTCACAATTCTCCTCCACTTCTTCAAAACTATTGCAGCCAGCAACATTTTCTTGAATATCTACAATGGCATCAGGAAGTGCTAAATAATCACATATACTCTTCACATGACAAGTTGATAATTGGTAATTGTTTAAAATAGTCAAACCAGTTATTGTTTCATCATTAATATTTTTAATTCCCGAAATATCATTTAAAACATTATTTAACCTGATGATTATTTCTCCTTCTATTGAAGTAAGGTTCTGTAATCCATCTAGGTTTAGAAGGCTCTGATTGAAAACAATTCTTAAACTCTGTTCTATTGATGTTAAGTTCTCTAACTCACTAAGAGATGTCATCGAAGCATTTCCGGAAATATTTAAGGCTCCATTCAAAGATTCAATATTTTGTAAACCATACAAACTTGTGAGATTTAAATTATCCTGGATACCCAAACCAATTCCTATATAGGACAATCCACCTAATGCGGATAAATCTATTAGATTATTATTATTTATAATAACAAGCGTTTCTCCAATTGAAGTTAAATTTTCCAGCCCTGAAAGGTTTGTTAAATCCATGTTTTTGTATAAAACAAGATTTCCGCCGATTTGAGCAAGAGCATTTAGTCCAGATAAATTTTCAAAATTAGAATTACCCGCATCTAATTCATATTCACCTATTTTTACATCTCCCAATACACTATTTAGATTATTCAAACCATTAAGACTTAATAAATCTGGATTATAAAACATGCTTAAATCACCACCAATTTGTGTAATATTATTTAATCCATTAAGACTTGATAAAATAAGATTAAAATAAATGCTTAAATCACCATCTATTTGAGTGATATTACTCAACCCATTTAAATTGGTAATGTCTGTTCCTTCTGGATAATGTCCTATTGTAACATAACCTTCAATATGAGTACAATTGGGATAGTTAGTTTGAAAATTATCTATTTGTTCTTGCGTAGTAAATGTAATACCATCTGGTAAGCATGATTGAGAATATCCAAGAAAACTAAAGAAGATTAATGAAATAAAAATAGCCGTATTTTTCATGTTAATTTTTGAAAGGGTTATATATATGAAACGAAGATAACGAATATTTTTGAATGGGCTTGGTATTTATTGATCTATTCCTAAAATAGGGATTGTAAAGTATAGGCGAAAATATACTGGATATACTTCGTATGCTTGCATTTGAGAATATCGAAGACTTATTAAGTGAAAATAAATCAATGAGTGCTATCATAAAAAATTAAACCTGAAAGAAACTATTTATTGGAATTAAAGCACCATATCATCATAAGAAAGGATAGTCTTATGACCTTTGTTTTGAAAATAATGATGTAAGTCTTTTTCATCACCTTGATAGGTTGCCATAACAAAATCACCACCCCAGGCACCCAAAGATTTTATTTCGCCATCAAAATCATTGAAGTATTGGTCTTTTATACGATCTACGCCCAAAAGAGAAGAAATAATACGTTCATGTTCTGCTATGGCTTTATCAAAATCAAATAATGATTTAGTTTGACTAATAACTCGGCTAAGCACACTCACCTCATCGATATTAGAACTTTTAGCTACAATATTTTTACGATATTGATCCACACTATTGGCGGAACTTTGCTTTT
Organism: Bacteroidales bacterium; assembly: GCA_029938465.1. Classification (GTDB taxonomy): domain Bacteria; phylum Bacteroidota; class Bacteroidia; order Bacteroidales; family UBA12170; genus UBA12170. The sequence continues at coordinate 10,322 of JAOZUW010000013.1, forward strand.
TACCGAGGTGAACAAAATAAAGGTTCTTTTTAAATAATGGATTAAAATCGATGGTGGTTATTTGAGGCTCTCCATCAACCAACTGATAAAATATAGGTTTATCGCTACGAGCTGCCGCTACATCTACTCCACTTCCATTGCTTGTTTGCTGTGATAATTGGTGAGGATTAACATCTAACCAATAACCAATATTTGAAACTAAGGTAGAACTGGAACCCAAACCCCAATTTTTATCAAAATCAAGATTGGTTCTTATTCTAATTCCTTTTTGATTATCGACTGAGATATTGGCAATATCAAAAGCTTTTTTCAGAATCCCTTTTAAGTGAAGGGCTAATTTTTGATCGTTGGTATGAATAATATTAAAGAGTCGTGATCCGAAATTCACCTGTAGCCAACCTTTGTTCAGCACTTTAGCTTCCCAACGTATGCCACTAAAATCTTCATGAAGCGAAACCTCTAATCGTTGGCCATATTTTGTAGGTACAGCCATAGCCAGTGCTCCATCTAAGACCAGATATTCTCCAGTTATTAATAGTTTTCCGTTAGAATGAAAAGCTGCTATATTCATTTATTAGTACTTAGAGTACTTAGAGTACTTAGAGTACTTAAAGTATTTAAATAGTTAGAGTTTCTATTTTCTAATTTCTTTTACAAAATCTGAAACTGCTGAAAAAGAAACTTTTTTATCCTTAAAGTATTCCATAGCAGCATGTTTTTCATTTTCTGTGGCTGCAAAGTTATTCAAAATATTTAATAAATGCATTTTCATATGACCTTTTTGAATTCCTTTGGTTGTAAGCGACCTTATAGCTCCAAAATTATTTGCCAAACCTGCCACTGCCGCTATCTGCATAAGGTCTTCGGCATGAGGATCTCCAAGTAATTCCATAGTGAACTTTGCCAAAGGATGCAGTTTTGTGAGTCCACCAACGGTGCCTAATGCTAAAGGAATGGTTAAAGAGTACTTAAATCTACCATTTTTCAGCTCAACTTTTGTTAATGATCGATATTTACCATCTCTGGAAGCATAGGTATGACCACATGCTTCCACGGCTCTAAAATCATTTCCAGTAGCTAAAACAACGGCATCTACTCCATTGAAAATACCTTTATTATGTGTAGTTGCTCTGTAGGTATCAACGGTAGCTACTTGAACAGCTTTTTCAAATTTCCACACAAACTCATCAGTTGTCATATCAGGATCTATCCCCTCTAAATCTTTAATATCACATTCTACCCAGGCCTCCACTAAACAATCAGGAGTATAATTAGAAAGAATAGACATAATGATATGCACTGAATTATTTTTTAACTCTTGAGTATTAGTAATATAACGTTTTAATATATCAGCAAATTCTTCTAAACAAGAATTAATAAAATTAGCTCCCATGGAGTCGATGGTATCAAAACTGGCTTTTATCTGGAAATAATCGTCAATTTCGTGGCGCATATCTATCAATTCTATAGCTAAGATACCACCACCACGTTCACGCATATTTTTGGTTATCTCATTGGTTCCTTCAATAAACAGTTGCTTAAGAGTTGCGAAATGTTGTTTCAGTAATTTATGATCGCCAGCCCAGATAAAATGTACTTGACCTATTTTTGTTTTACTAAGAATGCGGGTATGAAAACCTCCACGTGTAAACCAAAATTTAGCACTATTACTAGCAGCAGCAATAACAGAGCTTTCTTCTATCACCATAGGAATCATATAGTTTTTCCCATTGATAATAACATTTGGAGCTAAACCATAAGGGAAAAAGAAATTGGAAATAGTATTCTCTGCAAATTCCTCAAATAATTTCTGCTTTCCCAATTCAGGATGCCAAAAAGACTTTAACTCTTTCTCTACTTCTTCAGGATTTGAGAAATATGAAGCTACTTTTTTAACTTTTTGTTCCTTACTTAATTTGGAAAAACCCTTGATGATCTCTTTTTCGTACATTTTTTATTTATTAGATAAAAAGCTTTGTGCTATCTGAAGTGTTTTTTTAACTAATCTCATATATTGCTGAAGCTGAGGGTAATCTTCTCGGGCATATTTTAAAAACTGAAATGCCATACCCATTATTGCAGGAGTATTTAAAGCATTTAATAGATAAAAACCTGATAAAGGTTTTATACCTCCACTAACTATGATTTCTTTATTCTTCAATAATTCAACTGGAAATGTATTGATAATTTCTATCATCTCATGAGCTGTATGACCAATATTCACCAAATCACCCAACTGTTCCAAATCCATTTCCTGAGATCGCATCAGTTCTATTAAACTAAAACTAGTACCTCCTAAAGCTGCCAATTCAATTCCTGCAATATTAGAATCTAATAAGGCTTTTAAACTCTTAGGACCCATACCCTGCCCTACTTCTTTCACTATTAACGGAAATTCTATTTGCTCCAATAGCAAGTTGATTGTTTCGATTGGAGGTTTTTTATAAATATCGCCCTCGGGCTGAAGTAACTCTTGAAGTGGGTTTACATGCAAGATTAAACCATCAGCCTGAAGTTTAAGAATAAGATTATTTATTTTGTCTACTTCGCCATTCTCCAATAGTTTCTCTACTTGTGCCACTCCCAGATTAGCCATTAGAGGTAAATCTGGTCCCATTATTTTACGAATATCAAAATCATCTAATCTATCGTTAGACTCTAACAAAGTACGACAAGATCCCAAACCCATTCCCATACCAAATTCGCTACACGCCTTTGCCAAGTTCTGATTGATGTTTTTTGCTTCAGATGTACCACCAGTCATACTACTCACCCATAAAGGCAAGCTAAGCTCTTTATTTAAAAACTTCTGCTTTGGAAGGCTTTTTAATTCATTAGAAACCAAAATAGGTTCATAATTAAGTAGATCAGCTACTTCTTGCTCAAAAAGCTGAGCTTGATAAGCCAGGTTGATATGGTCTTTTTTACGGGATTGCATATTTCTAATTTTATACTGCGAATATAAGGAAATGTGATGGTATTTTGGGGAAGTATTTCTAATCCTATCTCCTTTTATTCTTATTATTCATGTTTTTATCACCTCGGGTTTGAGCTTTCTTATATTTTTTCTTTTTAAATTTATAAGAACCTCCCTGGTTGACTTTTTTGTTTTTTTCTTTCTTTTCGTGAAAAGCAGCTCTAGATGGATCTATAATAGTTTTTTGAGGTGTATTTATTTCTAACATTTTTGGGCGTTCCTCTGGAGTAAGCTCATTGGATATTTCTACCGTTGAAGGAAAATCAATCATAGGTATTTTATAATCCATTAAAGTTTCGATCGCCTCTTTTGCTTTTTCTTCACTTTCGGTATAAAACAATATGGATTTACCCATTTTTTTTGCTCTTCCTGTTCTACCTATACGATGCATATAATTCTCTGGATATTTTGGAGTATTGAAATTGATAACATGAGTAATCATTTCTAAATCCAAACCACGCGCCATCACATCAGTAGAGACTAGAACTCTGGTTAAGCCTTCTTCAAATTCCCGAATAGATTTAAATCTGTAATTCTGTGATTTATTAGAGTGTATCACAGAAACATCCGAACCATAATCTAATTCCATAGCTTCATAAATCTTATCCGCACTCTTTTTATCGGGAGCAAATACCAGAACCTTAGCAAATTCTTCTTTGTTTTTAACTATTTTCTTCAGCAAATTTATCTTGGTATAAAAATTCTTTACTACATAACACTGTTGCTCAATATTATCTAAAGGAGTACCACTCACAGCTATAGATACCTTTCTAGGTTTTGTAAAAAAATCGTCAATCAAAATATCTATTTCCTCTGTCATAGTAGCCGAAAACATAATATTTTGTCGGCGCTCTTTCATGATTTCAAAAATATTGGTCAGTTGATAACGAAAACCCAGATCCAACATCACATCAACCTCGTCAATCACTAATTTTTTTACAGAATTTAGTTTTAAAACTCCCGTGAGTGCTAAATCGTAAAGACGTCCTGGAGTAGCTACTAAAATATCGCATCCTTGTACTACTGTATGTTTTTGGGTATTAATATTTGTTCCACCATAAACACCTAATACACGTACATTAATGTATGGAGTCAAACTTTCAATCATTTCTAGCACTTGTATTACCAATTCCCTGGTAGGCACTAATACTAAGACTCTTGGCGAAATCTGCTCTGAATATTTCAAATCCCGTAATATGGGTAACATATAAGCTACAGTCTTACCTGTACCTGTTTGAGATATCCCCACCACATCATTACCCGAAAGAACTGCAGGATAAGCTTCAATTTGTATGGGGGTTGGATTTTCAAATCCCAAATCATCAATAGCATTTAGCAATGGTTTTGATAGATTTAATTGTTCAAAAGTCTTCATTGAAATTTTTTTTGCAAAAGTACAGCTAATTTAGTTTCTAAATAAACTTATGAAAATTAGAATTGGTATTTATCTGTTCGGAAATTTCTGCTTCATTACTAGATGCAATTTCTCAGCTTCACTTTCATATTTATTCTGAATATAAAAATTTAGCAAATTAGAATAACTTGTGAAATTATCCTGATCCTTTCCAATGGCTATTAATAAATACTTCTCAGCTCTTTTCTTATCTTCAAAGAAATCGTAAAGCATAGCAATATTATAATCTACTCTTCCATTTAATGGCATCAATTTACTAGCTTTAATCAGATACTCTAATGATCTTTGATACTTTCCGTTTTCAGATAATATCAAACCATAATTATATAAAGCATCGGGATTTGTTGGGAACTCAGCTACATACTTCTCAAGTATTTCTTCCGATTTCAGTGGCAATCCTATGGCACTGTACAAATAGGATAAATTCATTTTAGCCACATACAACTCCTCATCTTGTGTTATTGCTTTTAAATAATACTGCTCTGATTTTTTAAAATCTTTATGTTGATAATAATAATTGGCCAGATTAAACTTCCCAATGGGAAAGTCAGCATTATATTTTAAAACTTCCAGTTGTTCCACCTTTACATTCTCAAAAACTTCTTTGTAATTTTTTGGAATTAGAGTAGAATCCAAATAAGAAAGTCTATTTGCAACTTCAAGCCTAACTGCTTTAGTTTCATCGTATAATAAAGGAAATAAGTATTCTAAATCCTCTTCTGTTTCCAAATTAAATCTAGTTATTGCAGCAATACGAATAGCAGGCTCTATATTTTTTAAAGACTGTTTTATTAACTGATTATTTACTGAATCATCACTCAAATAAGCTAAAGCTAAACTTTTAATATTTGCAGGATATAAATCGTCTTTAATAATATCTTTCAGATCATTATCTGCCCCCTTTATTCCATCAATGGCATCAGAGAAATGTGCACCATACTGAGAAGGTCGACTTTCTCCAAACCATTTTTCAATATGATTTTGAGCCCAGGCATTACTTTCCTCCTTATGGCATTGATTACAAGCATTAGGACTTCCGTTTTTTTCTGACAAATCGGGGCGAGGAATTCTAAAACTATGATCTCGGCGATAGTCTACCCCCATATAATTCTGCCCATGCATATGACAATTAATACATTCGGTACCAGATCCTACTTCAAATTTCACTCCTGCATCAGAAAAAAGAGCTTCTCCTATTTCACCATAATCCTTATGAAAAGTATGGGTTTTTGTGTTATAATCTTGAGCTTTATGACATTGTAAACAAAGGGCATTACCTTCCAAGATTAATTGTCCGGAATGTACATTATGACAATCGTTACACTTAACCTCTTCCATATACATTCGGCTCTGAGTAAAAGAAGCATATACATAGTCTTCTTCTTTTATTTGTCCGTCGATATGCCAATTGGGTTCCCCAGGAAGAACTGGATTAATATGATTGTAAATACTTTTGGAATGAGGATCAAAATCACCCATAATACTCCTACGAGAGTGACATCGAGCACAATTATCTATATATTGTTTATTATCGATACCACTTGTCTGTATAGGCAATCCGTAGTTGATAAAATCCTGACGTGCATAATCTGCTAAATTAGCCCATTTCAAATGCTTAGATGCCGGACCATGGCAAGCTTCGCAGCTTACATCTATCTCCGACCAAGTAGTGTGATAGCTATCTGTTTCAACATTATAGCCTTTTTTCAAGTTGGTTGAATGACAATCGGCACACATGGAATTCCAGTTTTGCGCCTGATTGGTCCAATGCAACCAATTGGTGTGGGTGACCGACATTCCTTGATAAACACTATCAGCCATATAATACCACAAGCTATCTTTACTATTCCATGTTAATGCCAGAGTTTGCAAGCGCCCCCCTTCAAACTCCACTAAATATTGCTGTAAAGGGTAATGTCCAAATACATATTTCACTTCATATTCCTGCATTTTCCCTTGATCTCCATCAGTAAAAACAAAGAATTTACTATTTCTCTTATAAAATTTATGCTTTTGATTATTCCTAAGTAAAACTACATCATTAAAATCACCCAAAACAGTCGTATCATTAGCATAATCCATAGCTAAATCATGATCTGAACCTACCCAATCGTTATACTCGGCTTCATGGCACTCTACACAAGCTTCTTTGCCCACATATTCCGAATTAATATTTATCGGAGTCCTATCAGAAAAATATATTTGTATTAACATATAAATAGGCAGTAGTAGCAAAACTACTAATGTAAGAATGCCAATAGCACTATTATATTTCTTTTGGTCAATCATTTATACATAAGTTATTTGCGATGTTTGGAAATCTTTTCTTTTGATGGGCTTATGGATATCCACAAATACTTCACCTTTAACTATGCTAATGGGGAAAATATCTAAAGCTCTTGTAGCTGGTGGTGACTCTACTTCACCAAATTTATTAAATGATGAAGCATGACAAGGGCATTCAAAACCATTATCATTAGCCTGAACAATACAACCCAAATGTGTGCATTTTACCGACAAGGCTAATAATCCACCATCTTCAAGCACTGATAATTGAAATTTAGCTGATCCGAAAGGATAGATTTTATTTTTTTCCAAACTATCTAACCTACCCACTTTGTATAGCTGATTATCGCCATTATTGATGTTCTTGTTTTTAAGTGCATCAAAGGTTAAATAGCCTGCTTCTAATGCCACTAATGCTAGTGCTGTTTTCTTTATGAAATTTTTTCTGTTCATCTTTTTTTGAACCATTAAGAAGTTAAGATTAATTAAGAGTATTATCTCTTAATGTGCCTTAATGCCTTTATGGTTGGTTTCCTTCTTTATTCTTGAACCATTAAGAAGTTAAGATTAATTAAGGGTATATCTCTTAATGTGCCTTAATGCCTTTATGGTTAGTTTCCTTCTTTATTCTTGAACCATTAAATAGTTAAGATTCATTAAGGGTATATCTCTTAATGTGCCTTAATGCCTTTATGGTTAGTTTTTAATCATCTAACCCCTTAAAATATTCATTAACAAATGGTTTCATTGACTTAGAGATATTATCAGTAAAAAAGTTTATCAATAAGCCTTGTGGTTTTTCCAGAAGTTTCATATAAGTTAATAGTTGTGCTTCATGAACAGGTAAAACTTTCTCAATAGCCTTTAATTCAACTATTACTAAATCATCAACCAACAGATCTAATCGTAATTCAGTATCCATTTCTAGACCTTTATAGCTAACAGGAACAATTACTTGCTGTTTCACATTATAACCTTGTAATTTCAATTCATACTTCAAGCATTTTTCATAAACACTTTCCAACAAACCTGGTCCAAGTTGTTTATGTACTTCAATTGCACAACCAACAATTCTATAAGATAAATCTGTTACGTCTTCTTTTGTTAAACTCATCTCTTATTCAATTTTTAACCATTAAGAAGTTAAGACTAGTTAAAGGTGTATTTCTTAATATTCCTTAATGCCTTAATGGTTGGTTTTTATTATATCAACAACATCCCCTCTCCTCTAAACCAAACACCAATAATACTCATCACCATATACGAAACAAATATCATAGTAGTTATGGCCATTATTATTTCGAATTTATCAGCTGACATTGTTTTCCACAGGGTAAAAACAAATATAGCTGTGGGTATCATATACAATAATAGAGGAATAAGACCGGTACTAATAAACAATAACATGTCCAATTCATTCAATTGTAGTCCATATTCTAATAAAATAATCATTAGTATTGTTAGAACTACAGAAAACACTATTGACCAAAGAATAATTCTCTTTCCCTTTGGTGAGTAAAACCAAACACCTACCTTTTCTTTTTCAATACTCCGCTTAGGAATTGCATAGAAGAACAAACCTAGGGATAAAGGAATAATAAAAGTGGCAATTATTGGATGTAAATTGATTAATAGCTCCTGAATTCCCATAAAATACCAAGGTGCTTTGCTTGGATTTGGGCTTATCATTGGGTTGGCCTTTTCTAATAAAGGCGCATCAAAAAACATAGAAAAAAGTAAAAGAGACGCAATTAATGCTAATCCTACAAAGATTTCTTTTGAAATAAGTTCAGGATTTACATTTACCATATTTTGTTTATCGCTATTAGCAACTGTTATCCCTTTAGCTTTACGAATTAACCAAAAATGCAGTACCACAAATACCATAAACATAAGAGGCAAAAAAGCCGTATGGAAATTATAAAAATTCAACAACGTATTGGAATTAACCATTTCGCCACCCCGTATGATGTTTGCTATATCTTCTCCTATAAATGGAAAATACTCCAAAATATTTGTCATAATAGTTACAGCCCAGTATGACAATTGATCCCAAGGTAATAGATAACCCGTAAAATTGAAAGCCAAAACAATCATAAAAAGGACTAAGCCATAATACCAATTCTTTTTTCGTTCATAATAAATCGAAGTGGAATAAAAAACCCGCAGCAAATGCAAAAACGCTGTAATTACCATCAACATAGCACTCCAATGATGCATATTTCTTAAAAGCACGCCAAAGAGACTGTTATACTGTAAAGCCAAGATAGAATCATAGGCATCGACAGGTGTAGGCACATAGCTAAAACGCAATAGTAACCCAGTGATAGCCAATATGATAAAAAGCAGTGTATTTATACCACCCAGACCAAAAGTTCGTGTATAGTTTAAGGCTTGCTCATTTACCTTTTTTGGGTGCAAATGCAACAGAAAACTTGTAAAAACGGAATTTTTAATATTATTATTAGCCACTTTTATTATTATTGACCAAAGATAGAATTAATTACCTAATTTAATCAATAAACCAATACTTAAAGCACTTTAAAGAGGAGAAATATGGGCAGTTAATAAACTAAAAAGCCCAGCCCACACTAAAACCTAAGTAAGGTGTTATATCATAGTTTTCATAAAGCGGAACACCTGAAACACGGAAAAGCGGATTTGCATAAACTCTTAAAACTAACTGCTGTTTTACATGCTTTCGGAAACCTATAATTGGAGCTATTTGATAGGAATAGAGCTTTTCTTGTTCAGCAGTTGCTGAACTGGTACCAGCCCAATACACTCCTCCAATCCCCAATTCAAAGAAACTACTCTTTTTACCATAATTAATTGTCAATTGGTGTGGAATACTCAATCCGCCAGAAAAAGGAACTGATCCAATTCCCACTGATGCATTTAGGAAATAATTAGATTTTATGAGTAATACACGACCATAATTAATGGAGATACCTAATCCCATACCTGCAACTGTAAATTCTACATTATTCTTCTCAATGGGAAGAACTTGTTTTTTATTATTGTTTTCTTGTGCTAATAACGAAAAGGAAACAAGTAGCAATACTAATACTATAAAACTCTGATATTTCTTAATATTCTTCATAACTCTCTTTTTTTTTACAAGACCTCAACTTTTTATAAAGTTGCCTGAATATTTGTAAACTTTTATTTCAAAGATTGAAATAATTAAGCTTACAATTAATTATTATCTTAGCCACCTCAAATGATAGAATATAATTTGAAAGATCTGTTAAAATCTCTTTCATTTAACTAGTAATAAATAAAAAAATAAGATATGGAGTTTACACTACTTGAAAAACAAGCAATAACTAAAATAATTCTTGACCTTGCAAATGTTGACGGAGAGGTTTCTGATGAAGAAGTGCATTATATAGAGGTTTTAAAAAAGCATTTAAACACCTCTTGGGAAGAAATGATTAAAGGCACCAAACTTAACTATACTAAAAGCATAACAGTTATTCAAGATATGGATAATATAAAGAAAAATGCATTTGCTTTAATGATGAGTGAGATGATTGCGGCAGATGGTATTCGAGATCAGAAAGAAATGAAAATCTTTTTATCTGTTATTAAGGAAGCTGGTATTCAGCTCCCTGATTTTAACAACTAAAAAAAATAAATATATTTTTTTATTTCAACTCGTCACTAATCCTTTAACATCCAAGAAAGGTATTTTTTACATCATACCGAAACAATAAGCTTTGAGTCGTATTAAACTTTGTATTTATGGATAAAGACACAATAAAAATTCAAGTATTAAAAAACTCAGGAGAGCTCGTTGAGTTTGATTTAACAAAACTAAAAAGTGCATTAATACGTTCCGGTGCAAAGCAATATGAAATAGATGGTATCGTAAAAGAAATATCAAACAAATTATACGATGGTATCACAACCCGCAAGATCTACCAAATCGCCTATGCCGTTTTACGGAAAAAATCTCATAATGTAGCAGGTCGATACCGCTTAAAGAAAGCAGTTTTAGACTTGGGACCATCCGGCTATCCTTTTGAAAAATTTGTAGGTAGATTATTAGCATACAAAGGTTATCAGGTTGATGTGGGTCAAATAATTCAAGGAAAGTGTGTGACACATGAAGTGGATGTGATTGCTAAGAGTGATCATATTCATATTTATATTGAATGCAAATTTCATAAAGACAGTAAAAAAAATGATGTGAAAATCCCTATGTATATTAAATCAAGGTTTGATGACGTAAGAGATCAGTTAAAAACAAAACCAGAGAACAGAACTCTTGAAGTAAAAGGAATGTTGGTTACCAATACAAGATTCTCAAAAGATGCTGAGAATTTCGGCAGGTGTGCCGGATTAACACTAATTGGTTGGGATTATCCTCAAAAAGGTAATTTACGCGATTGGATCGATCAAGCGGGATATCACCCCATTACCAGCTTATCTTCTTTGAAAAAAAGACATAAAGAAAAGCTTCTTGAAAAAGATGTAATATTATGTCGAGAAATAGATGCCAATAAAGAACTTTTAGCTGATTTGGGGCTTAGGGAAATTGAAATAATTAAGATTCTTAAAGAAGCTAAAGAAATCATGAAGTATAATTAAAGTTCAGTTTCTTTTCATCTTCTTTTTTAATTCTAAATAGGTATATGAAATTTTATAAATTTGCAGACAATTTAATATACAATAATGGCCTTACCAAGAGTATTTATAAAAAACAAAAGAGCATCTTACGAGTATTTCCTTGAAGATAAATATGTAGCCGGAATCCAATTGCAGGGTACTGAGATCAAATCTATTCGCTATGGCAAAGCAAACCTAACCGATTCGTATTGTGCTTTTTCAAAAGAGGAGTTGTATGTTAGAAATTTGCATATCAGCGAATACAAATTAGGCACACATTATAACCACGAAGCTAAACGAGAAAGAAAACTACTACTGAATAAACGCGAACTTCGTAAAATTAAAATAAAAATTAACGAAAGAGGATATACACTTATTCCTACCGCATTGTTTATCAATGAAAAAGGACTAGCCAAACTTGAAATAGCTTTAGCCAAAGGAAAGCATACCTATGACAAAAGAGCCAGTATAAAAGAAAAAGATATTAAAAGAGATATAGATCGGCGACAATAAAGCTTAAATAGTATTTTTATTGCAAAACGTTTTTTATCTGGCCAATAGCCTCTACATCTTTCAAACCCGAGCCAGTATGCAAAATCAAAACTTTAATATCCTTTGGAATTCCATTTTCTTTACTCCAATGAATAAAACCAGCAAATGCAGCAGCCGAAGCCGGCTCAGCAAATAACCCGAAAGCAGTGGACATATTAAAAGCTGCCTCCATAATCTGTTTATCAGTAACTGCTATTGATTTACCATTGTATTTTTTTAGATAATGAACTACCATATAAAAGTTTCTAGGCACATCAACAGCAATGCTATCAGCTATAGTGCTTGCCTTTGGAAATTCTAAAATACTATTCTTTATATTCCGAATAATATTGGCACTACCCTGTGCTTGCACTGCTACAATAGTAGGCATTTCCTTAATCAAACCCATTTGTAATAAATCTTCAAAACCTTTATAAACACCAGATATTATTACTCCATCGCCAACCGGGACAAAAATCATTTGCGGACATTCTCCTTTCAGCTGATCATATACTTCGTAACTCACTGATTTTTTACCTTCAATAGTAAGTGGATTATATGCTGTGTTCCGATTAAACCAATTGTTTTTTTTACTTAAACTAAGGCTTTCTTCATAAGCATCATCATAGTTCCCTTTAATTTTTATCAGCTCAGCTCCATACATTTGAACTTGTATAAGTTTAGCTTTTGGTGATGTATGCGGTAATAAGATAACCGCTTTTTGGTGATTTGCAGCACACATAGCAGCTAAAGAAGAGCCTGCATTACCTGTACTAGCAGCTACAATAGTATTCCAATTGTTTTCTTTAGCAAAAGCTGAAACCAAATAAGAAGCTCTATCTTTAAAAGAATAAGAGGGATTTTGAGAATCATCTTTTATTAGTAATTGGAAATCGAGTTTTTCATTTTCAAAATAAGAAAAAGAGTATAAAGGTGTATTTCCTACTCTTAATATTGGAAAAGAATCCTGTGACTTAATGGGCCATAAATGAAATAATAATTCATCAACATCTAGTTGTGATGGATTTTCAGGAAAGATATATCGTATCCATAAAACACCTTTAGGAGGCTTATCCGGACTATTGTCTTTAGAACAATTTGGACATAAATACCTCCACTCACTGGAGTCCCAGGTTTTTCCACAATTCACACATTCAAACCAATAATTACTCATTTATAGATTCTTTAATAGCCCTGTTCTATCGTTAAACTCGTCAATTAATTCATCCCATCTTTCAGTTTGATTAAAAACTTTAGGCCATATCTCTTTATCATACCAAAGGCTGTTTAAATCTTCCAATTCCTTTCCTTGTTGTTCAATCCAGGTAAAATATTTCAGATTGTGTATGTTTTTTTGATCCTGATAGGTCAACTCCTTCATATGATCTGTAGATTGATGCTCTATAACTGCAGCAAAATCCATAGCAGCCTGCAAACTACGATATTCACCTTTGGCTGTTTTCAACTCTTCTAACCTACTTTGATATAAATCTGCTGCATCAGTAGCAATAGTAATAACCACATCATTATCATCCATTTCATAATATTTTGCAGTTTTAATAGCAGATAAGAGATTCGCCAAACCCGAGATTCCGATCAAATGCAGTTGGGAGATAATTTCCTCACTTACACCCAGAGATTTTAAATATTCAAGACCTTCCTTCTCATTAAATAAACGCAATAATCGCATGGCATCTTCATCGTCAATAGCTACTACCATATTTGTATTGCGCACATTATGAATCCAAGGAACATGTTTATCACCAATGCCTTCTATTCTATGACCACCAAAACCATTAGATAGCAAAGTTGGACATTGCAGAGCTTCGGAAGCCACGACATGTATATGAGGATATTTAGTACGCAAATAGTCACCAGCTGCAATGGTACCTGCAGAACCTGTAGCAGACACATAGGATGTTAATTGCGATTTCTCTGTCTTGATTTCATTATATATTTCTTCGATAGCATGACCTGTTACCCTATAATGCCAAGCAGCATTGCCAAACTCATCAAATTGGTTGAAAATTACGGAATCTTTTCTGGTTCGCTTAATCTCCCAACACTTATCATAAATTTCTTTTACATTTGACTCACAACCAGGAGTAGCAATTACCTCAGCTCCAATGTCTTTCAACCATGCAAAACGCTCTTGGCTCATTTCTTCGGGCAAAATAGCAACTGCTGTAACATCCATTAAATAACTATCAAAAGCACCGCCTCTACAGTAGTTTCCAGTACTAGGCCAAACGGCTTTATGATAAGTTGGATCAAAACGCCCTGTTGTTATTCGTGGCACCAAACAAGCATAAGCAGCACCCACTTTATGCGAGCCTGTTGGTAAATATTTACCTAACATCAGAACAATGCGTGCCTCTACACCAGTGATTTCTTTAGGGATTTCAAGATAGTTAACTTTCCCAAAGCCTCCTCCCCTTTCTACGGCTTCATTTTTCCAATTAATGCGAAATAAATTTTGTGGTTCTAAATCCCAAAGACCAATATTTTTAAGTTGATCCTTTATCTTTTCAGGAATTAATGAAGGATTTTCCATCTGCTGGAAAGTGGGTAAAATGATTCCTTTTTCTTTATAACGATTGACTGCTTTTTGCAAGATCTCTTCATTATAAATTTTATCAATTATTTCTATCATAGCCTTGAAGTTGACCTGCTAAGATATGAAAATTAACGGAATAATGAATTGGCCTACAAACAAAAAAAGTCATTACTACTGCAATGACTTTTCTTTATATGATTCTCCAATACTTAGTATTTCTTACGTCGGCTACCTCCGCCTTTATTGTAGGAAGAATTACCTCCGGAAGATTTTCTATGACCACCGTAGGATTTTCCACCTCCATATGAGGAGCGACTAGATTTGGTATTGGTTGGTTTTGAAGCTTTTGATTTAGATAATTCAATGGAAACTTTAATGCCATTATAATCCATGTTTTCAAAGTGTTTCATCACTTCTTTTTCGTATTTCTTATCTATTTCGAAAAAGCTAAACTTTTTAAACAATTCTATGCTACCAATTTCAAGACTTTTAAAAGAAGGCTCATCAGTAATAAGTCGAATTATTTTACCTGGATTAATGCCATTTTTTGTCCCTAAATTCACATAAAAGCGACTATAATCCATATTTTTTCGATGTCGTTTTCCTCCCTCTTGCTGCTCATCATCATTATCCCTTTCTCTTTTTACTGAGACATTTAAATCTCGAGCATCACTATAATATTCTAAAAAACGACTAAATTCAACCGATACAAATCTTTTTATCAAATCTTCGCGACTCAGCCAATCTAGTTTTTTATAAACAGTTTCTAAATAGGGTTCAATCTGTTTTTCATCAACACTAATATGCTCCATTTTATCTACTAAGTGAAACAATTGTGTTTCACAAACCTGAGCTCCTGTTGGTATCATTTCTTGATCGAACTTTTTACCTACCATTTTTTGGAGTAGTCTTACTTTATGTTGCTCACGACCATGAATAATAGACACACATATTCCGCTTTTACCGGCTCTTCCAGTTCTTCCAGAACGATGTACATAAATCTCAGAATCATCAGGTAAATTATAATTAATCACATGGGTCAGGTCATCTACATCTAAACCTCTGGCTGCCACATCCGTAGCAACTAATATTTGAAGATGACGGCTATGAAAACGAGCCATTACATATTCTCGTTGCGGTTGTGATAAATCACCATGAAGTGCGTCAGCATTATATCCATCTTTCATCAAGTTTTCGGCTACTTCTTTGGTTTCTCTTCTGGTTCTACAAAAAACTATTCCATATATACCCGGAGTCATATCCACAATACGCTTTAATACTAAATATCGATCACGTGCTTGTACTTTATAATAGAAATGACGAACGTTATCGGCACCTGCATTTTTCTTTCCGACACTTATCTTTTCAGGGTTCGACATATATTTCTTAGCAATGTTTTCAATACCCTTTGGAATAGTAGCAGAAAACAACAAAGTTTGTTTTTCTTGAGGAGTATTGGCTAAAATAGCGTCTAATTCATCCTTAAAACCCATACTGAGCATCTCATCCGCTTCATCTAATACAGACCATCTGATATGATCTACCTTAAGTTTCTTTCTACGAATCATATCGGCTACTCTTCCTGGAGTTCCCACTACTATTTGCCCGCCTCTTTTCAGTTCTTTAATTTGAACATCCATACTGGCACCACCATAAATCGCCACAATATTTATATCTGGCGAATATTTGGTATAAGCTTTTAAATCTTTTGCAATCTGCATACCCAATTCGCGGGTAGGAGAAAGAATCAATGCTTGAACATTTTTATCTTTGGGATCAAGCAACCCAACTATTGGCAATCCAAAAGCAGCAGTTTTCCCCGTACCCGTTTGTGCATTAGCAATTAAATCATCACTATTTTGGTAAATAAACGGAATACATTTTTCTTGTATTGGGGTAGGCGTTTCAAATCCAAGCTCACCTATAGCTTTAACAACTTCTGGGGCCAAGCCCATTTCATCAAATTTTATCAAATCTTTTTCTTTTTTGTGGTTCATAACCAAAGGGTTATCTTTCCCACATTTTGGCGGCAAAGATACACATTATATGAATTACTTCTATTTTTTATTTACAAATCAGCATGTCCATTAAATTGATAAAAAAAACCTATATTTGGAGCTCAAAAAATTAGTATTATGCGATCTATTATTGTTTTATCTTTTATTATTTTTACCATGATTTTTATCTCCTGTAATGGAGAAAATTCTAATCAAAACACAAATCATTCGGAACAATCTTTTTACCAAATAGGAAATGACAGTAGTCTTATTCTAGCTCTTTTAAACAAAGGTGTCATTGAAAATCACAAACTTTTCGCAATAGATGTTTTAAAGGAATTTTATAAAAACCGTGAATATCAAGTAGCTTGGATAGAAAAAGACAATATAAATCAAGCTCTGCAGGCTATTGAAGATATTTATGATGATGGTTTACATCCAGAAGATTATCATTATTCTCTTTTAAAAGAAAAAGTACAGCAATTCTCTCAATCACAAAGTATTGATTCTGTTGAATTTGCATATTTTGATATTCTACTATCAGATGCTATCATAACAGCAAGTATGCATTTAATGGCTGGGAAAGTTGACCCAGAATCTTTAAAAAGAAAATGGAATATAGATAGAGTAAACTTCCAGGATAGATATCACACAGCAGCAGAATCACTACAAACTTCCATTGAGGAAAAACATATTGTAAAAGATTTTGAGAATCTAAAACCAAAACATTATATGTATTCAGGTTTAAAAAAAGCTTTAGTAGAATACCGTGGATACAAAACTAATGGTGGTTGGGATTCCATTGCATCTGGAGAAACTTTAAAAATTAATCAGAAATCAATTCGCGTTTCACAATTAAAAGCACGACTATTAGCTTCTAATGAAATGGAGGAATATGTGAGTGTTAATGATAGCGTTTACGATAGTATTCTATTTTTACATGTTCAAAAAGCCCAAAAGAAATATGGTATCCAAGCTGATGGTAATGTGGGTAAGCAAAGTATTGAAGAGCTCAATATTTCTTTAGATTACAGAATAGAACAAATAAAAGCTAATTTGGAAAGAGCCCGATGGGTGATGTATAATTTGGAAGATAAGTTTATTGCAGTGAATATTGCTGCTTTTGAGCTTTATTTTGTCGATCATAATAAAGAACTATTAACATCAAAAGTTATTGTAGGAAAAGATCATACCAAAACAACCATATTTAAAGCTTCCATGCAATATGTGGTAATAAATCCTACTTGGGGAGTTCCACGCAGCCTGTATGGAGGATACATTAATAAACTAAAAAATAACCCGGGGTATTTTGCTCAAAAAAATATGGAAGTAATAACAACTAGTGGACAAGCCGTTGCAATTGAAGGTAAAGATTGGAGTGCTTATACTTTGCATAATTTCCCTTATATGTTTCGCCAGAAATCAGGACCCAGCAATGCCCTAGGTTATGTAAAGTGTATGTTCCCTAATCAATATTCTATTTATATTCATGACACTCCATCACGCTCTCTATTTAATCGTGAAACTCGTACATTTAGTCATGGCTGTATACGTACAGAAAAAATAAGAAATGTAGCGGAGCTCCTTTTACAACCTAATAATGATGGATGGAATCAAGATAGGATTTCTGAAATTATAGAAAGCGGTACAACAACCACTATCTCCTTAAAAGAGAAAGTTCCTGTGCTTATTATCTATTGGACTGCTGGTATAGGATTTCAAAAGAATTTCTACTTTAAGCCCGATATCTATAAACGTGATAATGAATTAATTGAAGCATTAAATAAAAACTTTGAGCTATAACAAACCTGCGTTAAGAATAGTTAAAAGCCATCGTTAGTTTATGGGCATAGTTTATCTTTACCCAATAATTATTTTACTATGATAAAAAGAACACTAGGACTTATTAGTTTGGTATTGATCAGCTTCTTTGCACAAGCTCAAAATACAAGTCAGCTTAAAGTTAATGATATTCCTTTAGACTTTGATCTTCTTTCATTTTCATTATTACCAAATGATTCTGCTTTTATTGAAACAACTGACGGATCTACTTTTCAGATAACAAATGAGAATGGCATTGATATATCAGTTTCTAATATGTATTGGAAAGCAGATAGTGGCTCAGGAATCTATTCTATTCATATTGAGAATAATAGCAAAAGCTATAAAGTAAATTTTATAGTGATGGATACTTTTGAAGAGATTAAAAATACTCCCAATGATTTTACTATTGGTACATACCCAGCCAAAGCCTATAAAAACCTAGCTCAATATGAAGCTCCAAAAGGTATGATTAAAGTAACTAAAGAAAACCAAGATACTTTTCTGACTCAACATTTTCAGCTTAAAGATTTTTTGGTTAAACAAGGTAGTGGCTATCCAAAATACGTATTAGTTAGTCCTAAACTACTATATAAATTAGAACTAATTATTGCTAAATTAAAAGAACAGGATTACCATGTAGGAAATATGCATGTAATGAGTGGTTACAGAACGCCTTATTATAATGCTAAAATTGGAAATGGGAAAAGCAGCAGACATATATATGGCGATGCTGCAGATATCTTCCTAGACAATGATAATAATCAAGCTATGGATGATTTAAACAAAGACGGGAAAATCAGCATACACGATGCTCAAATTTTAGGAAAAATTGTTGAAAACATCGATAAAGACCCTCAATATAAATGGCTCATTGGTGGTCTTGGTATATATAATGGAAATGGTGCACATAGAGGTTTTATCCACGTAGACACTCGTGGTTATAAAGCAAGATGGTAGAGACTAAAACTACTCTAACACTGTTAGTATATCTCTTAATCGAATATCGTTAGAAGATGCACCAATCATAATCCTAAATTCTCCAGGCTCTACAATTCTATTCAAATTTACATCTAGCATACTTAATAATTCCGGGTTAATCTTGAAAGATAATTCTTGTGTAGCTCCTTTTTTCAGATGAATACGCTGAAAACCTTTTAACTCCATTATTGGACGAGCCACCGAAGCATATAAATCTCTAATATATAATTGCACTACTTCATCACCATCAAAATCACCAGTATTAGTGATCTTAAAACGAACAGTGCAACTAGCATCTGCCTGAATATTATTTTGATCCATTACTAAATCAGAATACTTAAATTGAGTATAACTCAACCCATAACCAAAAGGAAAAAGAGGCTTACCACTAAGATTTAAATAGTCATCTCCCCTACCAGTAGGCTTATGGTTATAATACAATGGTAGTTGAGCTTCATCTAAAGGAAAAGTAATAGGCAATCGGCCAGCAGGATTATAATCACCGAATAATACATCGCACACTGCATTTCCACCCTCTTCGCCAGGATACCAAACATCAATAATAGCATAAACATGCTGAATCCAAGCATTCATATTAACGGCACTTCCTCCTACAATAACTACTACCATTGGTTTTCCTGTTTCTGCCACACTATTTATCAGCTCTTCTTGATGTCCGGGTAAAGAAAGGTGGGCTCTATCCCGAAACTCACCCTCTTCGATTCCAACTACCACCACAGCTAGCTCACTCTTATCAGCCAAAGCTACCGCTTGTTGTATCTCATGTTTCCATTTTTGCTCCACAGTCTGATTCCATAATAATTTAAATCTCACATTCCCCACTGTTTCATAAAATTCCAAACGGATATCATATTCCTTATTTTTCTCAAAATAATAGCTTTTAGTAAGCCTCCGGTATGTTTGTTTCTTCCAGTTATCAATGATAAGCTCCTCATTGATATATAATCTATAACCATCATCACCTTCTATACCTATTTCAAAATCACCTGTTTCTTTAGATGTTAGCTTTCCTGACCAACGAACAGAATAAAAATCATAATTTATCCTCTCTTGATCGGGTGAAAATAATGTCCAGCCAAAATCTATTTTATCATCAACTCTTATAAGTTCAGCATTCCCTGACAAAGCAATATTATTAAAATACTCCCCTAATAATCCGCTTTCTATTTTACCTTTATAATTGCAAGACAGGTTCTCTTTTGGAATACTCACAAAATCAATTGATTCTCTTCCACATGCAGGCGTATAGTTAATTTGGCATGTTTGACCTAGTTTATTTTTTATTCCTTGCAAAATACTGATGGGATTATTTCCCGGACCAGAATAACCTCCCAGTCGAGCCTCCTGTGCATCCACTCCAATAAGAGCAATAGATTTTATATCTTTTGAAAGTGGTAATACATTATTTTCATTCTTTAATAGCACAATAGATTCTAAGGCTGCTTTTTTAGCCAATATTTTATGTGCATTATTCCCTTCATACACCTCTGCTTCTTCAGGCTTAACATAAGGATTTTCGAATAATCCCAACTTGAATTTAGCATAAAGAACTCGTCGAACAGACTCATTTACAGCAGATTCCTCAATCATTCCTTTTTCAAAAGCTTCAAAAAATAAAGGATAATGAGAATACGATGTCTGAAAAATAACATCTAATCCATTTTCGATGGCCTGCTCTGTTGATTCTGCATAGTTTTTAGCCGTAAAATGCAAAACATTAGCACCACCCGTAGCTCCTGCATCTGAAATTACAAAACCATTAAAACCCCACTCTTCTTTTAGTTTTTGATTCAATAGCCAATTATTTGCGGTGCAAGCTCTTCCATCTAAAGAATTATAGGATGTCATCACAGACACCACTTTTGCCTTTTGAAAACAAGCTTTAAAAGCAGGGAAATAAATTTCTTCCAATAGTCTTTCATTAAAATGAATAGGGTAACTATCTCTACCACCGTCGCCCACATTGGCAATAAAATGCTTTGGTGTTGTAATAACACCCATTTTTTCAAATTGCGACACAAAAGAAAAAGCCATTTGGGTTGTCAGGAATGGATCTTCTCCATAAGTTTCTTCCGTTCTGCCCCATCTTACATCTCTGGAAATATTTAATACCGGAGATAAGATTTGCCGAATACCTCTGGTTTTAGTTTCCTGAGCTATGGCATATGCTACATCTCCCATCAAAATAGTATCCCAAGTAGCAGCCAATGCAATAGATTGCGGAAAAGCAGTTGCTCCTTTTCTAACCAATCCATGCAAAGCTTCATCAAAAGGGATGATTGGAATTCCAAGGCGTGTCTCTTCTATAAAGTATTTTTGAATTTCGTTAATCAATAAGGCAGTTTCTTTAGCGGCACCACCTTTGGAATAATCTAAAATTTGCTCAGCCTCATGGCCTGTGTTACTTTTCGTAGATACCTGAAAACCAAATAATCCGTATTTATATTTTTCTTTTCCATCTGACAAATCTCCGGGAATCATAAATAATTGCCAGAATTTCTCCTCCAGTGTCATTCTACTTAAAAGATCATCTACTCTTTCTTCAATAGAATTGTTTGGGTTTTTATATTTTATTTGCTCCTCTTGCTGACAAGAAAAAAAGCCGAAAATAAAAATGAATAAAAAAAGGTTAATAGATATGTTTTTAACAGAAATCATATGTACAGTTTTTAAACTTTGAACCTTGAATCTTGAACCCTGAACCTTGAACCCTGAACCCTGAACCTTGAACCCTGAACCTTGAACCCTGAACCTTAAGCCTACCAATCCTCTTCTTTATAAACCTTAGCAGGCTTCATTCCTTTCTTTAAGCTTTCTATTTTTTCGTGAGCAAAGGCATCTAATTGCTTTAAATACTCAGGATTATAATCAGCAGTTGATTTCTTCATCCATTTTTCGGCAGGGAAACGTGATGTTTTCTTTAACACAAAGTTGGTCATCTCAATCCGATAACGGTTATCTTTAAACCTGATAACCATATCATACAGTACTGCACTCCCCTGAGATACAGAGCCATCTTCTTGAGTATCATAAAGTCGGAAATTATGACGAACTACAATTTTACCATCTTCTACATCACGTGTTGGAGTAACAGAAGCCGGATTTTTATAGGCTCCATTAATCCATTTCACACAACGTTTAAAAAGATCTTTTTGAATACCAGGTTCTTTCACAACTTCAATATATCTGATATGACCTTCCTCATCAACAGGAATATCTGGCATAGCAGCAGATTCTATTGTAGTTTGGGCGCTTAGTAAAAAAGGTGATAATACAACGAATATTAATAATAAATACTTCTTCATTTTGTATGGTTTGTTAATTTAAATTACCATACAAAAATACATAAAATAAAAAAAGTCTTCCGAGATTCGAAAGACTTTTTAAACAATAAGTTTTTAATAAAACTACATCATGCCAGGCATTCCACCCATTCCGCCCATTCCACCAGCAGGAGGCATTGGAGGCATATCTCCACCTTCTTCTTTATGCTCAGAAACCACGGCAGCAGTAGTTAATAACATACCTGAAATAGAAGCAGCATTTTCTAAAGCAATACGAGTCACTTTTACTGGATCAATTACACCTGTTTTATAAAGATTTTCATAAACCTCAGTACGCGCATTAAATCCATAATCAGCTTTACCATTCTTTACTTCGTTAACAATAACAGATCCTTCAAGTCCTGCATTTTCAACAATCTGACGTAATGGCTCTTCTATAGCTCTCTTTATAATAGCTACACCAGTTTTTTCATCAGCATTTTCTGTCTTAACAGTATCTAAGCTATCAATAGCTCTAACAAATGCTACTCCACCACCAGGAATAATACCTTCTTCAATGGCAGCTCTTGTAGCAGCTAAAGCATCGTCGAAACGATCTTTCTTTTCTTTCATTTCAATTTCACTAGCAGCACCTACATAAATAACAGCTACACCACCAGCTAACTTAGCCAAACGCTCTTGAAGCTTTTCTTTATCGTAATCAGATGTAGAAGATTCAATTTGAGCTTTAATTTGCTTTACGCGAGCCTCAATTAAAGAAACTTCGCCTTTTCCGCTTACAATTGTTGTATTGTCTTTATCGATGGTTACTTTTTCAGCAGAACCTAATTGCTCTAAAGTAGTATCTTCTAATTTATATCCTTTTTCTTCGGAAACAACAGTACCACCAGTTAAGATAGCAATATCCTCTAGCATTTCTTTTCTGCGATCACCAAAACCAGGAGCTTTAACAGCTGCTATTTTTAAAGAACCTCTTAATCTGTTCACTACTAAAGTAGCTAAAGCTTCACTTTCTACATCTTCAGAGATGATGATAAGAGCTCTACCTGATTGAGCTGCCTTTTCCAATACAGGAAGCAGGTCTTTCATTACAGAAACCTTCTTATCATAGATTAAGATAAATGGATTCTCATATTCTGTTTCCATTTTCTCAGTATTGGTTACAAAATAGGGAGAAATATAACCTCTATCAAATTGCATTCCTTCAACAACATCAACATGAGTATCAATCCCTTTAGCTTCTTCAATAGTAATTACACCTTCTTTTTTTACTTTCGCCATAGCTTCAGCAATTATACCACCAATAGAATGATCATTATTTGCAGAAATAGAAGCTACTTGCTCTATCTTTTCATTGCTATCACCAACTTCTTTTGATTGCTTTTTTAAGCTTTCAACCACTGCTTTAACTGCCTTATCGATACCTCTTTTTAAATCCATTGGATTGGCACCGGCAGTCACATTTCTTAAACCCGTTTCTATAATTGATTGTGCTAAAACAGTTGCTGTAGTCGTACCATCACCAGCCAAATCATTGGTTTTAGAGGCTACTTCTTTTACCATCTGAGCACCCATATTTTCCACAGTATCAGCTAGTTCAATTTCTTTTGCTACTGTAACACCATCTTTAGTTATGGCTGGGCCACCAAATGATTTGTCAATAATAACATTTCGACCTTTTGGGCCTAATGTTACTTTTACAGCATCAGCTAATGCATCCACACCTCTTTTTAAGGCTTCTCTTGCTTCGTAATTATAAATAATGTCTTTTGCCATCTTATATTATTTTTTTTTAAATTATCATTATTTTAAAGTACAGCCAAAATTTCCGACTGTTCCATAATTAAATATTTCTTTCCTTCTAATTCTATTTCAGTTCCAGCAAACCTTCCATAAAGAACGGCATCATCAACTTTCACTTCCAAATCTTTACCATCGGCAGTTTTTCCAGTAGCCATAACCAAACCCTGCATTGGTTTTTCTTTAGCTGTATCTGGAATAATAATTCCACTTGCTGTTGTTGTTTCGGCTTCTTGAGGAGCAATAATCACTCTTTCGCCTAAAGGTTTTATCTTCATCTTGAATAGTTTTAAATTGTATAGTCTCTGCTTAGCGAAATTTATGCCATTTGCTTTGTAATTAACTTTTGTCAGTTTGATATGCCATACTGACATTACAAAAGTTTAGAATTATTAAATAAATATAGATTTGTTTATTATTTTCGTGAAAAGAAAAAATATCAATAATGAATATAGAAGAATTTAGAAATTATTGCTTAAACAAAGAGAATGTAAGTGAAGGGTTTCCTTTTGATGAGGTTACTTTAGTTATAAAAGTACATCAAAAAATATTTACTTTGGTTAGTTTGGATGGGCCTTTAAGAGTAAACTTAAAATGCAATCCGGATAAGGCTATTGAGCTTAGAGAACAGCATACAGAGATTATCCCAGGCTATCATATGAATAAAAAACACTGGAATACAGTTGATTTAGAAGGCAGCCTGAATGATGATTTTATAAAAGAGTTGATTGATCACAGTTATGATTTGATATGGAGGAGTTTGCCAAAACGTTTGAGAGAAGTATGAAAAAAGTTAGGGCAATACTAAAACTAAACCACTATGGGCTGGAAGTACCATCGGTTTACTTTACGAATAAAATTCGTTTCTATTTTAATCCTAACT
>JAOZUW010000090.1:0-6363 GCA_029938465.1 Bacteroidales bacterium
CTTGAAAATTGAACCCTATGAAAATTTTAGTTTACACACTTTACGGGATAGTGTCGTTTAATAATTCCGATTAAGAAAAAATTACTCTGTTTCTTGATATTCCAAAATAGCTTCGCTTACATTGATAATATAATCACCAATGCGCTCACTTACGGAATATATATCACTGTAAATTGAACCAATTTTATGCTTGTATTTCTTTTCTTTTAAATCATCCACGTGTTGCTTACGTAATTGATTTCTTTTTTCGTTGATTCGTTTTTCAATAGATAAAGCTTTTGCAACATCAACTTCTTTAAATGGTTTATCAATGTTTACATTCATTTCTTCAAATGCTTCTTTTATTAAACCAAACATCTCTGTTACAGCTTCATCCTGATATTCTGTAAAAGTAGATTTATGCTGTCTATAAGCATCTATTATTTTTGATAACTGATAAACGGCATCGCCAACACTCTCCATATCATCAATAATTTTGAGCATGGCTCTTATCTTTTTAGAACTATCATGGCTAATATCACCTTCAGAGATTTTAGTCAAATATTCAGCAATTTCTAACTCTAGATTATCAGTGATATCTTCGTATTTTGCAATTTTTGAAAGAAATTTATTGAATTTTTTATTCTTTTCTTCATCCTTCATTTTTTGAATAAAATTGAACATCTTCTCAATTCTATTACCAAATGTTGTAATTTCTTTTTGAGCTTGCATAATTCCTATCTCGCCTGTAGAAACAAGTCCTGAGTCAATATATTGTAAACGAAATGACTCATCATCATCACCCTTGTCAGGTACCATTTTAGTAGCTATACGTGCTATAAATGGAGCAAAGCCAAATAGGAATAAGGTGTTTAAAATATTAAAGCTAGTATGGAAAACCGCCAGTCCAATTGGGTAGATATATTTTATAGAGTCGAAATCGGCAGATGATAGATTGGTATTTAAAATAGAAATGCCATGTTTTTCTTGTATGAACCAATCAATAGCATCTAAAAACCAAGGAAAAACAAGCAACATCCAAAATACCCCAAAAGTATTAAATATCAAGTGTGCTCTAGCGGCTCGTTTAGCCGAAACATTGGCAACCGAGGCAGCCAAATTTGCGGTTATGGTAGTTCCAATATTTTCTCCTAATACCATTGCGGCAGCCATTTCAAAGGGAATTATTCCATTATAGGTCATGACCAAAGTAAGGGCCATTGTGGCGCTGGATGATTGAATGATAACAGTTAATAATGTACCAACCAGAATAAAAATAAATACTGATATATAACCCATATCAGTATATTTTGCAAGATAGATCAAGGCAGGTGAGTCGCCACCAATGCCAGGGACAGACTCCTTTAAAAATTGTAAACCAATAAATAAAATAGCAAAGCCCATAATGAACTCGCCCCATGATTTTCTTTTACCTAGTTTGGAGAATATAAGCGGGAAACTTAAGCCAATTAAAGGAAGAGATAAAAAACTCAGCTTTATTTTAAAACCCAGGATTGCAATAATCCAAGCAGTTACAGTTGTGCCTATATTGGCTCCCATAATAACACCCACTGATGCTACCAGAGATATAAGCCCTGCATTTACAAAGCTTACAATCATAACCGTAGTGGCTGAAGATGATTGAATGGTTGTGGTCACCAACACACCGGTTATTACTCCTTTAAAGCGATTATTAGTCATGCTACCCAAAATTTGGCGCATTTTACTTCCAGCTAACTTTTGTAATGATTCGCTCATAAGCTTCATCCCAAATAGGAAAAACCCTAAAGAGCCTATTAGCGTAAGGATTACACCAATGTTTGAAAAAGTTTCTTTCATTATTGCTATTGTCAATTATTAATCCTCAATATTAAAATATTTTTTTGGTAATATTATGAAATGGATGCATAATTTTATATTTCTAATCAAGTGGGCTGTCATACCAGCGGAAACTTAATGGATGTTATTGGAACACTCGATGAAGATTTTGGGATACAGCTTAGGATCCTGAAAACAGCTAAGCCAAAAGGAAAACACCCTTTCGATGGTATTATTTGCGACGAATGTGGCGAAATGGTTGTTGAAGAATATGGTAGAATTAAAGGTGATAAAAAAGTTTGTATTGATTGTGCAAATGGAAGAAAAGATAAAATACTGTTTTGACAGTTTCTCCAATTATACGGAAAAGTTAAGGGGTGACAAAATGATATAGAGATTGATTAATTTTATAAAGTATTTAATAGTTATTCTCTAAAACCAACCAAAAAAGATTCCCAGTCTGAAAGAAAAATTATTTAATATATGAGTGTCAATATCATGCTGACGTGTCACTCCGTCCTCATTATATTCATACATCAGATTCACATTATTGGTGAAACGATAAGAAGCTCCAAGCGACATACGCATAAAGGATATCATATTAAATTCTACATCAATGCCTGGTTCGAAAATTAAAAAAACATCTGAATCGTAATAATTAGCATCTGTAGCACCCCATTCCTGGGTCCAATAATAATTATGATCCACAACCACACCTCCAACACCTAATAAAATGGGGAAACTAAAGTGTATCGGTTTCTTTGAAAAAAAGATAGGTTGAAAAAACAAACCTCCATATCCTCCTTTTAAATAATAGTCGGAAGGCAGATAGGTATCATCTTTAATAAGATTATTAAAAAAACCAGCTCCAGCAAAACCTAATGCAAATTTATGGTTGATTAACCAAGCCACTCTACCACCCAAAAATAAAGAAGCTTCTTTATCAATAGTACCATAACCTATTGTTATACCACCAAATGCACCATGAAAAACATAGCCATTACTATCAGCTAAAAGTGTTTGAACTTCGGTAGAAGATGGAATGGAATCCTGCGCATAGCTCATTTGTATACTTAAGACAAATACAACTATTAAAAAAAAGTTTCTTTTTATTCTCATGCACTCAAAGATATTATTTTTTCTCTACATGAGTTCAATAAACACATTTAACAAAAAAAATAGGTAAAATCCCCAACGGACTTGTCTCATGATTTCTTAACTTTGCCATGATTTTTAAAACAAAGAAATTATGAATAAAGTAGCATTGAAAGAAAGTATACTAAAAGGTATTCCCAAGGTATTGCCTCCAGCTAAAGCTTATGATAAAGATATTAATCATGCACCTCTACGAAAAGAGATCCTCAATGAAGATGAAAAAAAACTAGCTTTAAAGAATGCTTTACGTTACTTCCCAAAAGAACAACATACTGAACTAGCTCCGGAATTTGCCAAGGAATTAAAAGAATATGGCCGAATTTATATGTATCGATTTCGTCCGGAATATAAGATCCATGCCCGACATATCAATGATTTTCCACATCAAAGCAAACAAGCAGCTGCTATTATGCTAATGATAATGAACAATCTAGATTATGCAGTGGCACAACATCCTCATGAGTTGATTACTTATGGTGGCAATGGTGCTGTGTTTCAGAATTGGGCACAATATCTACTCACTATGCAATATTTAGCCACCATGACCGACGAACAAACTCTTGCTATGTATTCTGGTCACCCTATGGGATTATTTCCTTCTCATAAAGAAGCACCTAGAGTAGTGGTCACCAATGGTATGACTATTCCAAATTACAGCCAACCCGATGATTGGGAAAAATTTAATGCTTTAGGAGTTTCTCAATACGGTCAAATGACTGCAGGTTCTTTTATGTATATCGGACCACAAGGCATTGTTCACGGAACCACAATAACAGTGATGAATGGGGCACGAAAAGTAGCTAAAAATAACGAAGATCCATTTGCTGGAAAACTATTTCTCACCTCTGGATTAGGAGGAATGTCGGGAGCACAACCAAAAGCAGGAAATATTGCAGGGGTAGTTTCGGTAACTGCCGAAGTAAATCCAAAAGCTACTTATACTCGCCATTCACAAGGCTGGGTTGACGAAGTGATTGAGGATTTAGATTTACTGGCAAAAAGAGTAAAAGAGGCAAAAGAAAATAAAGAAGTTGTTTCCATTGCTTACCAAGGTAACATTGTTGATGTTTGGGAGAAATTTGATAAAGAGAATGTCTTTATTGATTTGGGTTCTGACCAAACTTCATTACATAACCCTTGGGCAGGCGGCTATTATCCGGTTGGCTTAAGCTATGAAGAATCAAATGAAATGATGGCTAAACAACCTGAGCTTTTTAAGGAAAGAGTGCAGGAAACCTTACGACGTCATGCTACCGCAGTAAATAGACATACTGCAAAAGGTACTTATTTCTTCGATTACGGTAATGCTTTTCTTTTGGAAGCAAGTAGAGCTGGTGCAGATGTGATGAATGAAAAAGGGAATGCTTTTAAATACCCCAGCTATGTTCAAGATATTATGGGACCTATGTTCTTCGATTTTGGTTTTGGTCCTTTCCGTTGGGTGTGTACATCTAACGATCCAAAAGATTTGCAAACAACCGATATTATTGCCAGCGAAATATTAAGTGAAATTATGATCAATAGTCCCAAAGAAATCCAAAGTCAAATGGCTGATAACATTCAATGGATTAAAGGAGCACAGAAAAACAAATTAGTTGTAGGCTCTCAAGCTCGCATCTTATATGCTGATGCCGAAGGTCGTATTAAAATTGCCGCTGCCTTTAATAAAGCTATTGCTGAAGGTAAAATTTCTGCTCCTGTAGTTTTAGGTCGCGATCATCACGATGTTTCAGGCACAGACAGCCCTTTCCGTGAGACTTCAAACATCTACGATGGTTCCTCGTTTACTGCTGATATGGCCATTCAAAATGTTATTGGAGACTCTTTTCGTGGCGCTACCTGGGTGAGCATTCACAATGGCGGTGGCGTAGGTTGGGGCGAAGTTATTAATGGCGGTTTTGGTATGCTTCTCGATGGCACAGATGATGCAGATAGAAGATTACGAAATATGCTCTTCTGGGATGTGAATAATGGCATATCGCGAAGAAGTTGGGCCCGAAACGAAGAAGCCGTTTTTGCTATTAAGCGAGCTATGGAATATAATCCAAATTTAAAAGTAACACTTCCAAATTTTGCAGATGATGACCTAATAGAAGGCTTATTTTAAAAACAAATAAAAAATTAGTACTCTACAGGATTAATGATTATTCGTTAATCCTGTTTTATTTTAAAATAATAACGCTTTAGCCATTCCTTATAAATCGGATCAGTAAAGTTGATTTCTTGACCCACAATATCAATAATTTCACGATTTGCTAATGCCTTTTTTAGTTGTGAAATATTTGCAGATGAGCCCAAATTATATTTATCCAGCACTACTTTGGAGCTTAACTTCGATTCTCCTTTTATCAAAGCCTTTAAAAAATTAACTTGCATATTTGATAAAGAATCTGTGATATTATGAAACAAAAGCGATAACTGCAGCACTAAAGTATCGTAAGCTTCTAATACAGCTGACATTTTACATGTAGATTTTGTTCTAAGCCAACTCAATTGCGCCAATTGCTGTACGTAATAAGGATGGTTTTCTACCAACTGAGCAATCAATCTGGATTCTTTTTTATTAATCTTTTTTTTGGTCTGCGAAAACTGCTTTTGAATAAATGCAACCCAGTTCTCTTCAGCTATTTTTTCCAAAAACATCATATCACCAAACTTATAAAAAGGCATGGATGGAGATGTGAAAACATCCATCATCATATGACGCTTACTACCGTAGAGACAATAGCTCACCTTTTGGTGTTTTTGCCAATGCGATCGTAATTTTTTTTGTAAAGCAAGCGGTTCTGCAAAATCAGCTATATTTTGAAATTCATCTATACAAATAATCAGCTCAAACCCTTTTTCCTGAGCAATCTTTTCTGGTAAATCCAATATCTCAGAGGCTTGTTTTTTCAATTCATCCCAATCAAAACCCAATGTAACTTCTTGCATATTATCAGGACTAAAACTTATCTTAGGCAAGATCTTTCCCATGTATTTTTGAGCCATATTACCAATTTCTTCAAGCTTAGAAGAAGTAACTCTCATCACTTCATTTGCAATAACTTGATAAAACTCCTCTTCACTACGTACATCAAATACATCAATAAAGCATATTTTTATCTTCTTATTATCTTGCTGAACAACATCGGCTACTTTTTTTACAAGTGATGATTTACCCCACCTTCTTGGAGAAATAAGCATAGTATTTACTCCTGACACAAAGTTACTTACAAGCCTTTTCTGTTCTTCTTCCCTATCTGTAAAATTAGAAAATAGCGCTAGTTTGCCAAAGATAAATGGTGTTTTCATATCTCTTAAGTTTTCACCAAAGATATAAATAATAAATAGTATTTACAAATATAAATGTAAGTTTTTACTTAGTAAGTTTTTACTTAGTAAGTTTTTTGTTAGTAAGTTTTTTGTTAG
>JAOZUW010000090.1:6463-12310 GCA_029938465.1 Bacteroidales bacterium
TTAGTAAGTTTTTTGTTAGTAAGTTTTTTGTTAGCTCAAATATTTAAAATAAATCTACTCAAGATTTAAATCACCACATTTACAATACGCTTAGGAACTACAATTACCTTTCTTGGTGCTTTTCCTTGTAGCCATTTTTCGGCATTAGGATCTGCCAGCACAGCAGCTTCCACATCTTTTGGATTCATGGTAACAGGCAATTCCAATTTGAACCGCATTTTTCCGTTAAAAGAAACTGGATATTCAAAAGTATTTTCAGCTATATTTTCAGCTTTAAACTCTGGATATGGAGCAAAAACAACACTTTCTTTTTGCCCAAACTCTCGCCATAGTTCTTCAGCAATATGTGGCGCATAGCTAGAAATCAGTATTGTAAGGGGCTCTAAGACAGCCTGCTTATTACATTTTAATTCTGTCAGTTCATTCACACAAATCATAAACTGGCTTACCGTGGTATTAAAAGAAAAACGTTCAATATCATCAGAAACTTTTTTGATGGTTTGATGAAGAATTTTTAGCTCTGCTTTTGTAGCCTCCTCTTGACTTACTTCAAATTCATTATTGGCATTATGATATAGTTTCCAGAATTTCCTCATAAAACGAAAAACTCCTTCAATACCATTAGTATCCCAGGGCTTATGGCTTTCAAGTGGACCTAAAAACATTTCATATAAGCGGAATGTATCTGCTCCATATTTCTCTATTAAAGCATCGGGGTTTTGAACATTATATTTCGACTTGGACATTTTTTCCACTTCCCATCCGCAAATATATTTTCCTTCTTCTAAAATAAATTCAGCATTGGCATACTCAGCTCTCCAATTCTTAAAAGCTTCGGTATCTAATATGTCGTTATTTACAAAATCGATATCCACATGTAAGCGTGTAGTTTTATGCTCTTTTCTAAGTCCAAAACTTACATATTTATTGGAGCCATTTATACGATAAACAAAACTAGAGCGGCCTTGTATTTTCCCTTGGTTTAAGAGTTTTTTAAAAGGTTCAGCCTTAGGTGTCATTCCCAAATCATACAAAAACATACTCCAAAAGCGAGCATACAAAAGGTGACCAGTAGCATGTTCATCACCACCTAAATATAAGTCCACATCTTGCCAATACTCCACTGCTTCTTTTGAAAAATATTCTTGACTGTTCTGCGGATCCATATAACGGTAATAATACGCGCTAGAACCTGCAAAGCCAGGCATTGTATTGGTTTCCATTGGATAACCTTCTGCTGTTTCCCAATTATTGGCACGAGCTAAAGGAGGCTCACCGCTTTCGGTGGGTAAATATTTATCTACTTCGGGCAATTCAATGGGTAATTGATTTTCGTCAACAGTTTGAGGCATACCATCTTTATAATAAACAGGAAAAGGCTCTCCCCAATATCTTTGGCGACTAAAAATAGCATCTCGCAATCGGTAATTGATACTACCCTCACCTATTCCTTTTTTATTGATTTCATAAATAGTCGCTTTAATAGCTTTTTTCACTTTCAAACCATTTAAAAAACCTGAGTTAATCATTATTCCTTCTTTACCATCATAGGAATCATCCCAGCTTGCAGTATCACTAGGTTCTTCCCCTTCTTTACATACAACCTGAATTATAGGCAATTTAAAATAGCGTGCAAAAGCAAAATCGCGGCTATCGTGTCCTGGAACAGCCATAATAGCTCCTGTTCCGTAACCCATCAATACATAATCGGCTACCCAGATTGGGATCTTTTCTCCAGTTAAAGGATTTATTCCATAAGCTCCAGTAAACTTACCGCTTACTTTTTTTACCTCAGTCATTCGTTCACGTTCCGACCGATTTTTAGCCCAAGACACATAATCCTCTACTTCTGCTTTTTGTTCAGTAGTTGTTATTTTTTCTACCAAATCGTGCTCGGGAGCCAAAACCATATAGGTAGCACCAAAAAGCGTATCGGGACGAGTAGTAAAAACTTCTATCTTATCTTCTATTCCTTCTACTTCAAAATGCACTGAAGCACCTTCGGACCTACCTATCCAATTACGCTGAGTTTCTTTTATAGACTCACTCCATTCTAATGTATTTAAGCCATCAAGCAAACGTTGCGCATAAGCTGTAATTCTAAGGAGCCATTGCTTCATCATTCGTTTTTCAACAGGATGGCCACCTCGTTCTGACAAACCTTCTTTAACCTCATCATTGGCCAAAACAGTTCCTAAAGCAGGACACCAATTCACAGTAGTTTCTGCCAAATATGCTAAACGATAATTCATCAATATCTCTTGCTTTTCAAAATCACTAAAAGCTTTCCATTGCACTGCGGAAAAGGCTTCTTCTTGAGAAGTAGCAGCATGAGCATCTTGAGAGCCGTTTTTCTCAAATAAAGCAATTAGATGATCAATCTTATCCGCCTTTTGATTATCTTTATTATACCAGGAATCAAACAATTGAATAAAAGTCCACTGTGTCCATTTATAATACTTAGGATCTGAAGTTCTTACTTCTCTATCCCAATCATAAGAAAAGCCAATTTGATCTAATTGCTTACGATAACGCGCAATATTTTTTTCTGTAGTAACAGCAGGATGTGTTCCTGTTTGTATGGCATATTGCTCTGCTGGTAATCCATACGCATCAAATCCCATAGGATGTAATACATTAAAACCCTGATTTCTTTTGTACCGGGCATAAATATCGGATGCAATATAACCTAAAGGGTGACCAACATGCAAGCCTGCTCCCGAAGGATAAGGAAACATATCTAAAACATAAAACTTTGGTTTTTCTGTATTTATTTCGGCTTTAAAAGTTTTATTTTTAGCCCAATAGGCTTGCCATTTCTTTTCTATTTCATTGAAATTATAATCCATACTGCTCATTATTTTATAAGTCGGCAAATTTAGCAATTAATGACAATAAAAATGAAGAGGATTATTATATCTTCGCTTTTTATAATTACAAGCCAATAATTATGCGCATAAAAGGATTAGATTTTTCTGAAAAATATCTTGATCCTAATGCATTAAGCACAAGTTTTGTGTTTTTTACAAGCTCCATCCTTATAGGATCCTTCTTTTCAATTGTTGTAGAAAAATCTTTTCTAAAGATTAGAGATAAAATAACACATCAACAAAGCATTTAACTTTAAAAACAAAAACAACCTTAAGTACAATACACTTGTCATATTCTTAGTGCAACACATAGTAATATTTGTATCTTTATCAAAATTTTTTGCTTTATGAAAAGACATTTTCGACAATATATTCTTTTTGTATTTTTTAGTTTTCTGCTATTGTCTGTTGTAGCACAATCAGAAAAGGAAAAATCCATATACGATTCGTTAACCTATTATTATTACGAAAAAGCCAACTGGGATAGTGTTATCGATATTGGAAAAGAATCTATATATAAAGGATATGACTTTTACTACTTACGCATGCGAATGGGCTTAGCTTATGATTATCAGGGGAATTTTCGTTTAGCTGAAAAACACTATACTAAAGCATTAGAATTTGAACCATCAGATGTAAATGCAGCTTATTATAAATATTTTGCAGCTATAAACGGAGGTCGTAGAAGTGTAGCTTATAAAGCCTACGAAAACTATAATACGGCACAAATGTCGAGCATCACCAAATTAGACAAATTACCTTTAGATTATAAATTAAAGGGAGGCAACACAAAAGCTTTAAATAATATAGAAACTAAAACTATTGAGCAAATCTATTTTGAATATGGCTATTCCTTTACCGGAAACGAAAACAAACTATCAGGTCTTTTTCCACGATATAAGAATGTTCTATACAGCGAAGGATTAGTTAGAAATACACAAAATTATTTTCACCTAAGTTTAAAGGGGAATCTATCACCTTATATTCGCTGGCAAATAGCATTCTCTGATAATAACATAGATGGCTTTTATTTAATACAACCCCAAAATACTAATTATTACACTAAAACAGCTTTGTTAAACCAAGTAGAAATATACGGAAAATTAAACTTCTATTCAGGAAGTGGATGGAATATAAATATTAGTGCTCAGTATATGAATTACCATCAACAATACACAGATATTTTTACTGATAGTATCAGCTATGAAGTCCCTAGCAATGAAGATACTGTCCTTTTAGAAACACGTCATTATTCCGAACAGAAAATAAATTATAAAGATGAAGATATTGTATTTACCATCTCTCTCAATAAAAAGGTAGGTTTGATAGATTTTTCCGCATTTGGAAGCTATGCTAGTATCGCAAATCAAAATCCTTTTCAACTTGGAGCGGCACTCACCATACTACCTTCTGGAAACTATTCTTTATATCTTACCAACAGATTGTTTTATTATCATGACGATTTCTCTGATCGCATTATATACAAAGTTATTGCAGGAGCTGCTATCACAAAAAAAATAAAATTTGAAGGAGCTGCCACTTTTGGAAATTTACAATTCACCAACGAACCTGATGCTCCTGTGGTGTATAATTGGAGTGAAAAAACTAGCTTTAAAGGTGATCTGATGTTGAGCTATCACATCAACTCAAAAATAAGTCTTTCTATACGCTATCAAATCACCCAAAAAATCGGTAGTTATCACTATCAAGAATACGATCAATTAAAACCTAGCACTGAATATCCTGGTTATTATTATGTTTCTTATCGTGATCAAGATGATGAATTCAAATTCAATCAACATTTCATTATTTTAGGTTTGAATTGGGTGTTTTAAAGCAGATATTAAAACAAATAATTATTTTTTATACTTTCGTCCAAAAAAATATCAACGCTATGGCTTTCGATTTTCATGAGCAAAGAAATATTTATTTTCAACAACAATACGAACACTCCAGAGATTATATCATTCCCTTTGTAGAGGAATTTTTAGGCTCCAGGAAATCATTAAAAATATGTGAAGTAGGATCAGCTGAGGCTGGTGTTTTAAAGGCTTTTATTGAAAAAGGACATCAAGGAATTGGCATTGAACTAAGTGAAGGGAAAATAGAAAGAGCCAAGAAATTTATGGCTCAGGAACTTAAAAATGGAGAGGTTACTTTTTTCCATCGTGACATTCACGATTTTAGTAAAGAGGAACTTGGTTACGGCTTCGATCTTATCATTTTAAAAGATGTAATAGAGCATGTTCACGATCAAGAAAAAATGATGCTAAAATTAAAAACACTTCTCAACAAAAACGGTATCATATTTATTGGTATGCCTCCCTGGACTATGCCATTTGGCGGTCACCAACAAATGTTAAGTAATAAATGGTTATCAAAACTCCCTTATTACCATATCTTGCCACGATCTATATATAAGGGAATGATGAAGATGGGTAATAATGACCCAAGAACTATTGATGCTTTATTAGAAATAAAAGATACCCAAATAAGTATCAACCGTTTTTATAGAATTAGTAAAAATACTGGTTTAAAAGTTTTGAAAAAGCAGCTGTACTTTATCAATCCAAACTACAAATATAAATTTGGGTTAAAACCACGTAAACAAAATATTCTCATTGCCAGCCTTCCATTTTTAAGAGATTTCTTCACCACGACAGCTTATTTTGTTTTAGGAGAATCGGAATAAAAAAAATAATTAGCTAAACGTAGAAACATTTTTTATTTAATAGCGTATAAAAAGTTATGTGAAAAAAACTACAAATATAGAGGGGGTAGTCGGATCAGAATATCGTTTTTTTACACCTTATCACAGCTGATCTTGACTGCTCACTTTCTTTTTTCAGAAACACCCCATTCATTTAGTAAAATAAGCCGCTTCCCTATCATTTTTATTATTTATCGTTTAACCAAACCACCATGGACTGGAAGTACCATAGGTTTATTTTACGAATAAAATTCGTTTCTGTTTTAA
>JAOZUW010000014.1:0-20960 GCA_029938465.1 Bacteroidales bacterium
GATTAATTCACAAATCTGTGTTGATGTTTTTTCAATAAATCATTTATTTGTTCGTTAGCAAAGCATATATTTAAAGTTTATAAATAGAGTATATGCAAATGAATAATAGGGTTTCGTATATTGTTATCGGTCTGATAGTTATTGGTCTTTTTGGCGGAGGAGTATATTTTTATCAGCAAATGTTTAAGGGCATTAAAGATCCGCTTAAAGTGGTGCCTGATGATGTGGGTTTATTGATCCAAATTCCTAACTTTACTAATTTTGTGGATGACTGGCATCATAATAGTGCTTATGAGCAAGCTTTACAAGAAATGCCTTATTTGCAAGAATTTAGCGATTTTGTACCAGACCTTATTGCTCAACTTCAAGAAAAAACAGAAAATTTTAATTTATGGAATCATCAAAAAGTGAGTTTGTCTGTACATCCAGAGGGCTATTTATTGCTGATTCCCACAGGAGATATCAGCTTGCAGGATTTTAAAGATGAAGTTCTAATACTTGGAGATCAAAGTTTAAATTTTACGGAAAAAACTATTAATAATGAATACTATTTAGAAACAGAAATACAATCGCATCCCCTATTGTTAAGCGAAAAAAGAGGTCTTTTTATTTTTAGTAATTCTGCCGACTTATTATCCAAGGCTTTGGAAAATACCAGAAAATTTAATGAATTTAGTAGCTCCGAACATTTTTTAGCCCTTCAAAAAGTTAGCGGTAAAAGAGCAGATGCACATATTTTTGTAAATTATAAAAACTTTGCTGCAATTGTTAAAAATAAAGATGAAGCTTTGATAGCATCAGTTTGGAATCACACACAGCGATTGGCTGATTGGTCAGGTTTAGATCTTAATTTAAAACCCAACGAAATATTGCTTAATGGCTATACTATATTAAGTGATAGTGTGGAATCTTTTTTGGGGATTTTTAAAAATCAAGTAGCACAAGAAATGAATTTGCCATATAATTTCCCTTATACTACTTATACCTATAAGCATTTAAGTATCAGTAATTACGGAGACTATATTTCTGCTTGGCAAAGCTATTTAAAGCAAAATCAACAATGGGAGGAATACGCTAAACTGCAGCAGAAAATCCAAAACAGTTTAAAAAAAGAACCAGCCGAATTACATCAACAATGGTGGGCAGGTGAAATGGCAATTCTTACCACAGATAATGATAGAGAGTTTGCTGTTTTTTCAGCAAAAAAGGAACGTGAAAGTTTTAGAGCTTTAGCTGAGATAGCTCATCTCTCGCAGCCCAAAATGCTCAGCATGAACTATAAAGGAGTAAAGTTGAAGGAAATACATTTCCCCTATTTTTTATTCACGCAGTTTGGTCCTTGGTTTAAGGATTTTAAATATGTCTACTTTGCTGTAATTGATGAGATTGTAGTCTTTGCTCATAGTATAAAAGACTTAAAATACTATATTGATTTGTTACAAGATGGATATATCTTAAGTAAAAATCAGGAGTATAACCATTTCTCTGATAATTTGTCTAAACAATCTAATTTCACTTTTTATATAAAGCACCTTAAAGAGCAGAACGAATTTTTACAATGGCTACCACAAGACTTGAAAAAGAAAATAAGTTCAAGTCAATTAGTCAACAAACAAATAAATGGTTTTAGTGTTCAGCTCAATTGGAAAAATAATATGCTTTACACAGGTGTTTTTACCAGCTTAGCTGGTCGGCAACAAAAAAGCAGCTCCCAGTGGCAAGTGCATCTGGATAGCGATATTGTGATGGGACCTTTTGTAGTAAATGACCACACCGATGGGAGTCATAAATATGTTGTTTTTGATGATTTCAGGCAGATGTATCTCATTAATGAACAGGGGGATATTGTTTGGAAGAAACAATTGAAAGAAAAGCCGCTTGGCAAAGTTTTTGAGTTAGATTATTATAAAAATGGGAAGATTCAATACCTTTTCAATACTGAAAACTATATTTATTTGATAGACCTGACAGGTAATTTAGTAGAAAATTATCCAGTAGTCTTAAATAGTGCTGCCACTGCTGGTCTCTCTTTAATGGATTATAACCATAATAAAGATTACAGAATACTGATTCCAACAGCTAACGGAAAAGTATATAACTACAAAAAAGATGGTAGTTTGCTAAAAGATTGGAAAGCCAAAAATACTCGAAAAACAATTGTAAAACCCATAAAGCATGTAGTAGCTAATAGTAAGGATTATTTGGTAGCCGAAGCGGCTAATGGTCATATTATTATGTTTGGACGAAAAGGCGATATTAGGTTAGAAATTCGCAAATCATTTTCCAATGCT
Organism: Bacteroidales bacterium; assembly: GCA_029938465.1. Taxonomy (GTDB): domain Bacteria; phylum Bacteroidota; class Bacteroidia; order Bacteroidales; family UBA12170; genus UBA12170. The sequence continues at coordinate 2,292 of JAOZUW010000014.1, forward strand.
TTAGGTTCAGATATATATGCCAACCATACCAATAGCAAAGGCATGATGGTAACAACCGACAGTAGTGGATTGTTTATTTATATTCCAGAAAAAGGAGGAGTAAAAAACACTAATTTTGGTACTTTTAATCCCAATCACTTCTTTATATATACCGATTTTTCAGGCAATGGAAGTGAAGATTTTATTTATGTTGACGGACAAAATCTACAAGTGTTTGATAGGTTTAAGAAAACAATAATAAACTATGTTTTCGATAATAAGATCACTATAAAACCTAAAATATTTACAATTGAAGGTCGTAAGGTTTTAGGAGTATTGGATAGTAAAGCGATGCAACTGTATCTGTTTAATTCTAGTGGATTGATAGGTAATAAATACCAGGGTAATAGCGATTATGTAATTGAAAAATTAAAGGGTAAAGCCGCCCTTGTGATTATCGGTAATGGGAAATCCTTGATGAAATATTCCTTTTGAGAAAAGATACACAAAGAAAGATTTACATAAATAAACTAACTGCATATTGTTATAATGTAGAAATATATAAGAAATCAAATGAAAACATTTTTAGCTATTCTACTCGTTTTATTATTATCTAGTTGTAATCTGCAGAAGGACTCCGATAAAAATACTATTTGGATAGCCTCAGCACCAGCTGGCAGTGAATTTACCAAGATTGATAAAGATGGCAAATCTATAATTCCAAATGGCAGATATATTACTCCTGCTGGTAAAAGTATAATGACAGCACCACATCCCTATGGTTTATGTATAAGCCCAGATGGTCAGGTAGCTGTAACAGCTAATTCCGGTACCAATCCATTGTCGATTACTATTGTTCGTCAATTATTATCAGAGCATCCCGAAACACAACAAATACCTCCAGGGCCTTCCACTGATGCCGGAGTATTGGCTTCCGTATTTATGGGATTGGCAATTTCTCCCGACAATAAAACTATTTATGTAGCAGGAGGACAAGAAAACAAAATATATTTATTTAGTGTGGATTCAGGGGAAGCTAAAGGAGAAATTGATTGCTCTTTTTATTCAGAAGATACAGATTATACCCATGGATATATAGGGGATTTGGTATTGTCGGAAGATGGGAAAAGGCTTTATGCAGTGGATCAGATTGGTTTTAGAATGATAGTGGTGGATACTGATGCAAAGAAACTTCTATATTCTGTGGCAGTGGGTCGATATCCTTTTGGAATATGTTTGTCGCCTGATGAAAGAACAGTTTATGTGGCTAATGTGGGCATGTTTCAATATGCTTTTATTAAAGATGGAACGGGAGAAGATGCAAAAGTAAAACCCATAAATTATCCTGCCTTTGCTTATGGTTCTAAAGAGATGGTAGAAGGTATTGAAAGTGATAGCCTCTCTATACCTGCACTTGGAGAACTCAATTCACCTGAAGCTTTTTCAGTATTTACTATTCGTTTAGATGTTGAGAACCAACCAAAAGTAATAGCTAAAATAAAAACTGGGCACTTGGTAGGTGCCTTAATTGAAGGTATTCCTGCAGTAGGAGGTTCCAGTCCAAATTCGCTTGTTGCTACTGATAAATATGTATTTGTGAGTAATGGAACTAATGATAATATTTCGGTTATTTCTATAGAAAAAGATACAGTAATCCATAATATTTATCTAAAACCAGATGATAGAATAAAACAATTGAGAGGAGTTATTCCTTTTGGTTTGGCTTTAAGCCCAGATCAAAAACAATTATATGTGGCTGAATCAGGTATTAATGCTATTGCAGTTATCAATGTGGAAACTTTTGAAGTTTTAGGACATATTCCTACAGCCTGGTTTCCTGCCAAAGTAGAGGTGAGTCCCAATGGGAAGCAGCTTATTATTGCCAATGCAAAAGGTTTTGGTAGTGGCCCTAATGGTGGGAAAACTTTTGAAAGGGGAGATGAAGGCAGTTATATTGGATCTCTAATGAAAGGAAGCCTCCAAATTGTTGATATACCAGATAAAGAACAGTTAAAAAAAATGACTCAACAAGTCATTTCCAATAACTTCTTATTTGCCAAAGCAGATGATATCCGTTTTAAAGAAAGGGAAAACAATCCCATTCCATTATATCCTGATCAAAAAGAAAGCCCCATTAAACATATCGTATTTATATCAAAAGAAAACAGAACCTATGATGAGATTTTCGGTCAATTAAAAAATGCCAATGGTGATGAGTCATTAGCCAGATATGGAATAAATGCATCATTTACCAATAGGGATAAAACGGATTCTGTAGCAAACGCCACTATAATGCCTAACCATTTGAATATAGCACATCAGTTTGCCATTTCAGATAACTTTTATGTAGATTCAGATGTTTCAGCCGATGGTCATCGGTGGCTTGCCAACACTTATCCTAATGAATGGTGCGAAACATCCACTCCAGCTAGTTATGGAGGAAATCGAAACTTTAAAGCGGACTCTAAAGCACCTGGAGTATTTGCTATGAATGGTGCTGCTGGAGCTGTTTATCCTGAAGATTATAACGAAGCAGGTTCCATGTGGGATCATTTAGCACGACATCAGGTGGGCTTTTATAACTTTGGTTTTAGTATTATGTTTGAACCTTCCTTATACAAACCTGAATTTGAAATGGGAGTGAAGCAGTATATTAATTATCCCATGCCGGAGCCTCTATATGAGCGTACTTCAAAAATGTATCCCTCCTATAATATGGCTATTCCTGATCAGTTTAGAGCAGATAGATTTATAGAAGAATTTGATGAAAAATGGATTAATGGAGAAGAAGGTATGCCAGAATTTATCACGGTAATTTTACCAAATGACCATGGCGCTGGAGATAGACCAGATGCTGGTTTTCCTTTTAGGGAGAGTTATATGGCAGATAATGATCTGGCTTTAGGGAGGATTCTCGAATACTTATCCCGAACACCATATTGGAAAAACATGTTGGTTGTTATTACTGAAGATGATGCACAGAATGGTGTAGATCATATTGATGCTCATCGTAGTGTGTTGATATTGGTATCTCCATGGGTAAAAAGGAATTATGTGAGTCATGTGCATTATAGTTTCGGAAGTCTGTTTAAGAGTTTTTGGAATATTTTAGGTTTGCCTTATTTGAATCAATATGATGCCGGAGCTAATGATTTGGCCGATTTTTTTACTTCTACACCCGATTACCGACCATACAGTGCTGTTGAAGTAGATAAGAGGATATTCGATCCTCAAAAAGCACTTGATCCTTTTGATGAAAAATTTGATTGGAAAGCACTGGAGGAATCTCCAAAAATTGATAATGTAGAGGATATGTTGCGTGAGAGTAAAGAAGAAGATAAACACCGTTTAGAAAACCGAGAGAAAGAGAAATAGAACATCTCCTTAGTTTCAAATAGAGTTGACTGAAAAACTAAGATCCAACCATAATGCTCAACATTTTTTCTTCGTGTAAATATTGATTACAAACATTCAAAATATCATTAGCCGTAGTATTTTGAATATCATTAATATGTTGTGTAAAATAGTCATCGGGCAAACTATTTTCTTTAAGCATTCGCATCATCTCCCCTAAGGAAAAAGGCCCATTTAAGGAACGAAGCAGACTCCCGGAAATATAGTTTTTTACCAATTGTAATTCTTGATTACCCACTTCTTTTGTTCTAAGAGTTTTCAATTCCTTTCTTATTTCTTTTAAAGCTTCTTTAGATACAGAGCTGCTCACTTCGCTAAAAATACTAAAAATACTTCGCTGATTATGATGAGTTGTATTGGCATAAATGCCATAAGTATAGCCTTTGTCTTCTCTAATATTTTTCATCAATCGGCTTCCAAAATATCCTCCTAAAATAGTTTGGGCTAAGGAATATGCAGCATAATCCTTATGGTTTCTGTCTAATCCTATTTTGCCAATTTTAATAGCTGTTTGTAAGGCTCCTTTTTGCGCTATAAAAATTTCCTCGAGAATGGGTGGAGTAAAACTTATAGGATTAGTAATGTTAGCTCCTTTTTGGCTAATATTTATTTGTCCAAAATGTTTTTGTAAGCTATTTAAACTGGTTTCTTCTATTTTCCCTGATACAAAAATAGACCAGAATTGAGGAGCATAAAATTGCTTATAAAAACCTTGTAAATCATGACATTTGATTAAGTCATAATCACTTGTTTTTGCCAATTTCCCATAAACATTATCCTCTCCAAAGATCTTTTTATTGAAAGTACGTTGTGCAATAGTCTTTACCTTTTTTTGATTGATGATATGCTGTTGTTTTTCTTGATTTGCCATAATCAATAGCTCTTTTTCAGGAAAAGTAGCTTGAGTTAATACATCTACTACCACTTCTAAAACCTTATCTAAATGTTTTGTAAGACAAAATACATTTAGGTAAGCTCTATCTTTTGATGTTTTAGTATCTACATAAGCACCATAGAAATCTAGTTTCTCAGCAATTTGAGAGGCGCTGTAATTCTTGCTACCTTCAAACAGCATTTTATGTGTAAAAAACGCTAGGAGTGCTTTGTTTTGAAATACTGTTCCTGCTGGGAAAGATATTTGTATTTTCAAAATCTCCTGACTTCCTGTATTCATGAGCCACACCGGAATACCATTATCTAAAGAAAAGGATTCCATATTTGGTATGCGAAGTTTGTTAATCTTCTGTAGCTGAGGTGCTTCTTTTCTATTTAGCTTCATTGTGTATTGTTTTTTGATCGGTAGAACAATGTACTGGATTTTTCGGAAACAAATAATTCTTGTGCTATTCTTTGTATTTCTTCTGCATTGATACTGCGGTATTTTTCTACTTCAGTATTTACATCTTCCGCTTGGCTAATGAATTCGTAATAAGCCAATTGCATAGCTTTATTTAGTACGCTTACTTCGTTAAATATCATGGCGGATTCTACTTTGTTCTTTACTTTTTGTAGTTCAATATCCACAATGGTTTCTGTTTTTATTTTTTCTATTTCAGTCCATAATGCAGCTTCTGCTTCTTCTAAACTAATCCCTTCACTGGGTTTTCCTTGAAAGATAAACAGTCCTTCATCTTTATCACCCGAAATAAAGGCATCTAGCTCCGAAAAGATAGCTTGTTCTTTAACTAATCTGCGATTTAATCTGGAAGAAGATCCATTAGAAAGCACATCACTTAATAAATCAGTAGCCTGATAATCAGGATGCAAACGATGGCACATTGGAAAAGTAAGATATAAGGCATCTGATGGCACTTCTCTTTCTACTGTTTGTCTTCTTGCTTTTGTTTGTTGAGGTTCTTGTGGTAGTTTATGTACTATATTTTCTCCATCTGGAATATTGGCAAACCATTTTTTTGTTAAAACTTGTGCTTCTTTTAAATTAATATTTCCGGCTAAAACCATGATGGCATTATTGGGATTGTAGTACTTTTTATAAAAAGTTTTCACTTCTTCCATGCTGGCTTTTTCAATATGAGAGATGTCTTTGCCAATGGTATTCCACTGATAGGGATGTTTTTTATAAGCCAAAGGTTTTATCAACAGCCATACATCGCCATATGGTTGGTTTAGATATGATTGTTTGAATTCTTCTATCACCACTTGCCGTTGCACTTCCAAACTTTTTGGGGTAAAAGCCAAATTGAGCATACGATCCGATTCTAACCACAAAGCTGTTTCCAGATTTTCTTTTGGAATGGTGACATAATAATTGGTGATATCACTATTAGTGAAAGCATTATTCTCGCCTCCGGCATTTTCTAATGGGCCATCAAAATTTGGAATATTTGCAGAACCGCCAAACATCAGATGTTCAAAGAGGTGAGCAAAGCCAGTTCTATGAGGCGATTCATCTCTGGCGCCAACTTTATACAAAATATTTAGAGCCACCATAGGTGTACTATCATCAGGATGCACAATTACAGTGAGTCCATTATCTAAAGTAAATCTATCGAATTTTATCATTTTTTTCTGTTATCAGGGATAGTAGTACAGCTTATAAATGCTGCAAGAATTCATTTTTTACAATTATTGTTGATTTTTCTCTTCCGTTTCAGACTTAAGCTTAGTTAGTAATTTTTGTTCTATAGTTTGTATTTCTTCTTGTACACCAAACCAGTCTACAATTTTCTCTTTTACTTGTTCTAAAATATCAGGAGTTATATATTTCTTCAGCTGCATTAAACTTACATAAAGAATACCTAGATCATCGCTATAGCCAACAATAGGAGTAATATCCGGGATGGTATCTGCAGGGAAAATAAAGTAAGCCAATGCAGCTAAAATAATTGCTTTTCCGCTACCGGGCACATTTTTATCTTTAAATAAATAATATAGAGTTAAAGCAGGGTAAATAACAATAATTCCTGCACTTTTAGCCACTTTACTGATCTTTTTAAACAGTTTGCTTTCCGAAAAAGAAGAAGAACTAAGAGGTTCCATTTTTTATAGTTTTTTTAGAATTTTAAGCCGCCACTTTTCATTATCAATAGTCATTTTCTTTTTTGAAAAAACCCACATAGCGGCACCGGTTCCAAAGACTCCAAAGGCTGTTAATAAACTTTGATTTTCTGATAGTTTCTGACCGTGGCTGCCTCCATTGGCTATATCAAGGCCAATATATAATAAAGATCCGGCCATAAAAGCGGTTCCAAAAACTTTCATTAAATGCCTTGATTTATATACTATTGCAATATCTTCTAGACGAAGCTCATGTTTAAAGTTAACTACCATATTGCTATCGCGAATAATATTGATAGGACCACTAATTTTAAGGCCATCTTTGGTTTTTAAACTGATATGACTTCCTGCATAAAAGATATAGTTTTTTACTGTTCCGGGTCTCTCCAATACAAGCATATTTTGTGCACTTACAGCCAAAATAAATATAGAAAACAAAATAGTAAATAGCGACTTCATAAGTTTACAAAGATGCTAAAAAATATTTCTATTACATAGTGCTTAACAGATTTTACGAATAAAATCAAAATGCTATCTTTGTCAAGATGATAGAAAATTGGAATATTGATGCCATTTGGATTAGTATTGCTTTTTTAGCGGGATATTTGGCCAAGAAAGTAAACCTACCTCCTTTGATAGGGTTTTTAGCTACGGGCTTTATTCTTAATGCCACTAATCTGTCGCAAGGTACTGTTGCTATTCATGCAATGGCAGAATTGGGGGTAATGCTTTTGTTGTTCAATATTGGGTTAAAGATTGATATAAAATCATTACTCAGAAAAGAAATATGGGGAGCTGCTGGACTCCAAACCATTGTTTCCACTTTAGCTTTTGGTAGTTTAATAACGCTGGTGAGCACTTTTGGTTTAGGATTACTAACTTCTATCTCTTTTCAAACGGCCTTGCTTATAGGATTTGCTTTGAGTTTTAGTAGTACTGTATTTTCAATTAAAATTCTGGAAGAGCGTGGCGAAATTAGCTCTTTTCATGGTAAAACGGCTATTGGAGTTTTGGTATTTCAAGATATCTTGGCGGTTCTGTTTTTAACTATTTCTAAATCACAGTGGCCTAGTCTTTGGGTACTTGCTTTACCTGTTTATTTATGGTTAGTGAGGTATTTGTTTTTCCGTTTGTTGAAAAATTTGGGTCATGGAGAACTATTCACTCTCTTTGGTTTTTTTGCAGCTTTTGTGGCTGGAGCTATGAGCTTTGATGCTGTGGGATTAAAACCTGATTTGGGAGCTCTTATTATGGGAATGCTACTTGGTAATAATAGCCGTTCCAAAGAGTTGGCAAAAAACATGGATGGTTATAAAGATTTCTTTCTGATTGCTTTTTTCTTTGAAATAGGTTTGGCAGGATTACCGAATTGGAATATGGTTTTTGTCGCTCTTGTATTGGTGTTATTACTGATCTTTAAAACAAGTGTATTTATGTTTTTATTCACTCGTTTTAACTTGCGTGCAAGAACATCATTATTGAGTAGTTTAAGTCTTTCAACCTATAGCGAATTTGGATTAATTGTAGCTGCCATTGGCGTGCAGTCAGGATGGATCAGCAATTCCTGGTTGATTATTTTGGCTTTAGCTTTAAGTTTCTCCTTTGTTTTGGCTGCACCTTTTAATCATAATGCCCACGAAATATTTAACCGATTTAAACCCTTGTTGATGCGTTTAAACACCTGCAAAGTCCACCCTGATGATGAGCCTAGTAATTTGGGCGATGCGCAATATTTAATATGTGGTATGGGTAGGATAGGGAGTGCTACTTACAGGCAGATTAAAGCTGAGTACGGCTCCAAAATTATTGCTATTGATTACGATAATAAGAGTGTAGAAAAAGCTCAGAAGGCTGGAAAAAATGTGATATGGGGTGATGTTACAGATAGCAATTTCTGGCAAAATGTTGATTTAAGCAACATCAAAATGATTTTTCTGGCATTCTCAAACCATGCTTCCAATGTAAACACCAGCATTGAACTGCAGCATGTAAAACATCCTCATACTCAGGTGGGTGCTGTATGTGAATATGATGATCAAGTTATTGAACTGAAAGAAAAAGGAGTAGATTATGTATATAATTTCCGCAACCTAGTAGGAAAAGAATTTGCGGATGAGTTTGTTTTACATCGTAAGGAGAGGATGGAATAGGGTTTGTAAATTATTTCTGCCTTTTTCCCCATTTCTCCAAGATCTCAGCAGTTAGTTGATCACTTTTGTATTTATTTTTCAAATCATCAAAAGAAATTCTAAAATCGCAAGCATTTTTCCATTCGCTACAGCCGTAAGCGGCTTTTCCTTTAAGAATTTTTCCTTTTTTACATTTTGGGCAAAGTAGCTCGCCTTGCTTAGATGGAGTTTTAGGGTCTTTTTTCTTTTTTTCTTCGGGTGCTTTATAACTGATGGTTTTTTTACTTTCTTTTTTTACTTCGGCCATTAACTCGCTTACCATGGTTTTCATTTCTTCCAAAAACTTTTTCACATCATATTGACCGCGTTCAATTTGGCCTAGTTTAAGCTCCCATTGCCCGGTAAGTTCTGCCGATTTTAATAGCTCATTTTGAATAGTCCCTATTAATTCTATCCCTGTGGTATTGGGTATCAGCGCTTTTCTTTTTCGGCTTACATACCTACGACGAAATAGTGTTTCGATAATATTGGCGCGAGTGGAAGGTCTACCAATACCATTGGCTTTCATTACTTCTCTCACCTTTTCATCATCTACTTGCTTGCCTGCTGTTTCCATAGCTCTTAGCAAAGTGGCTTCGGTATAATATTTGGGTGCTTGGGTTTGCTTTTTCTCCATTTCAGGCTTGTGTGATCCATTTTCTCCTCTTTCAAAAGTGGGCATCAGTTGTTGTTTTTCACTGTTGTCTTCTTCTTTGCCATATAAAATCCTCCAACCAGGCTTGAGTATTTCTTTACCGGTAGCTTTAAAAGGAAAACCTGCAGCTTCGCCAATAACTTTAGTATTAGAAATTTCGCAAATAGGCATAAAATTGGCTAAAAACTTTCGGACAATAGCATCATATACATCTTGTTCTATAGCGGTTAAGTTGCTTGCCCGAACACCGGTTGGAATAATAGCATGGTGGTCGGTAATTTTTTTATTATCAAAAACGCGTTTGCTCTTAGGTATTTTTTTTGCTAAAATACTTTCGGTATATTTTGAATAATTTGTTAAACCTTTTAATATGGTTGGTATTTTTGGATATTGATCTTCAGGTAAATAAGTGGTGTCTACACGTGGATAGGTGACTACTTTTTTCTCGTATAGCTGTTGAATAGTTTTTAGGGTTTCATCGGCAGTGAGGTTAAATTTCTTGTTGGCTTCAACCTGTAAAGTAGTTAAATCATATAATTTTGGAGCATATTCATTGGCTTTTTTCTTTTCGAAGCTTGTAATTGTAAAATTAACTTCAGAAATCATTCGCATCATTTCCTCAGCTTTTTCAGGCTCAAAAAATCGTCCTTTCTCATAGCTAAAAACTACATTACGATATTTGGTTTTTACTTCCCAATAATTTTTTGAAATAAAGTTTACGATTTCGTGATGTCGCTGAACAATCATTGCAAGGGTAGGGGTTTGCACACGACCTATGCTTAATACATTTTTCCCAGTGCCATATTTTAAGGTAAAAAGTCGGCTGGCGTTAATACCCAAGAGCCAATCTCCAATGGCACGAGCACTTCCTGCTTCATAAAGATGTTGATATTTACCTTCTTCTTGTAGGTTTTTAAAACCTTCACGTATAGCTTCTTCAGTAAGCGACGAAATCCAAAGCCTCTTTACAGGTTTTTTATTTCCGGCTTTATGATAAACCCAACGTTGTATCAATTCACCCTCTTGCCCGGCATCACCACAGTTAATAAGCTGTTCACATTTAGAGTTTTGAATGAGTGCTTCTAAAATATGAAATTGCTTTTTACTACCATCGTTATCAATCAACTTAATACTGAATTTTTGAGGTATAATAGGCAAATCGTGTAATTTCCACCATCGTAATCGAGGATGATAATCATCGGGTGTTTTTAAAGTACAAAGATGACCAAAGGTCCAACTTACCCAATAACCATTTCCCTCAAAATACCCATTATGACGAGTATTTGCTCCTAATATTCGAGCCAGTTCTTTTGCCACACTGGGCTTTTCTGCAATGCAAAGTTTCAAATGATGAGTTTTATTGATGATTTAAAATACTACAACAGACTTTCAAGAAGACAAATATAACGAACATAATGCTAGTGGCAAGCATTTTCTGAATAGCTTTTTTAAGAAAGAAAAAAGATACCACCTCCATCGATTAATGGACCCTTATAAAGCTCTTTTATATTCATTTTTTTGGATTGAATTAATTCTTTAAGTCGTTGGCCTTCTGTGTAGTGGCTCAATGCTCCAATAATATAAATAGTGTTTTGATATACACTTAAAGCACCAGCTAAAAATCCATGTTTTTGCCCAATGAGTTCAACATCTTCAGAATTAAAATAATACACTTCTAATTGTGCCACTTTTAAGGTTTTTTCAATGCCTTTATCAGAAGTAATAAAACTACCATCAGGTAGTTCGAGTAAATTGCAGCGCGTATAGGCTTGATTAACATTGAGGAATATTTTTTTTTGACCTTGATGTACAATACAAGAGTCAGTGATCTCTTTTTTATGGATGATGTAGTTTTTTGTAAATAGCGCATTGTAAAGCGCTGTTTCTGGATATCTTTTCCCTAAGTTTGTTTTACCCCTTAAAAATGGAATATTATTTGCTTTTAGAGTCTTTTTTAATTCTTGAGGAGCATTTGGAGCCATTATGACAAAGTGCCCCATTTGCATTATAAAAATATCTGGATGGCACTGGATGGATTCATAAACAATATCGTTTTTAGGCATTAGAAAAACAGATGCCAACTTTTGTAAGCTTTTAATAGCTTCTTCAGGTATTCGTGAATCAATAATAATCAACATAAAAAGTACGCTTATTAAGTTTAGTATCGGTTTTTATCACAACAGAATTAAAATGATTTTTTAGCATGTTTTTATTGGTGGCCTGATGCCCAATGGCATAATTGATTTGTTTATCCGGAACATAAATGATAATGGACTTATTGCTTTTAAAATTGATATTCTCGAACAAATGTTTTTTCCAGATTTCTGTTAATACCAGTTCTTTGAAAGAGGGGTGATAGGGTCCTGCAATAAGTGAATGCTCAGAGTTTAACTCTTTTGATGGATGCAATCCAATGCGGATGACTTTTACATCATGTTTTTCAAAATATTGATAAATATCTCTTGACCATTGAACAGCTTCTACCAAACTCAAAGGCGCATAAGTATTCTTAACGAATTGCTGTTCCAGTACTGTTCCTTTTATCACCAAAGTAGGATAAATACGTGTATTATCAGCTCCCAATTCTACAATACGTTTAGCAGTGTAGAGCGCTTTTTCTTTGGTGTCGTATGGCAGGCCGATCATCATTTGAAGCCCTAGTTTAAAACCTTTAGTTTTAATAAGTTCTGCAGCATTTTCAATATCATTAACCCCATGTCCACGGCCACTTCTTAACAAAACCTCTTCATCTAAAGATTGTGCACCTAATTCAATGGTTTCAACATGATTTTCTTTTAGGAGATTTAAAATGTCTTTATCAATATAATCAGGTCGAGTACTAATTCGAATAGACTTTACTCTATCATTAATTACATAATATGCAGCTGCTTGTAAATACTCTTTTTGTTGTTTCATTGGAATACCTGTAAAGCTACCACCAAAGAAACCAATTTCAATGTGGCTATTTTTTAAAGGAATGGTCGCCAAATAATTTTCAATCTTTTGCTTTACTTCAGCAATAGTAGGAATGTCTTGTTGGCCACTAATTTTTCTTTGATCACAAAAAATACACTGATGCGGACAAGCCATCTCCGGAATAAAAATAGGTATATTATAATGCTTTAGCATTTGATGCATTTTTTTATTGTGGTCAAAAAAATCTGTGATAAAGGTAATACTTTGTGTTTATAATTCAAAGTAGCCAGAAAAATATTTATTGATATTATTGGATAAGTTCAATGTTTATTTGAACTCAAAGGACCACAAAATAGCTTCTAATTCACGCATTAAGGGCGCTTTTTTTTGTTTGGGAGCATACATAAAACCATCAATAGTAATGAGTTTTTTTCTTTTTTCGTCAACAAAAGTATAGGAAATAAATGGCCCACCCATAAAATCATTTTCTACGCGCCATAATCCACGAAATTCAACTGCAAACATATCATTAAAGGATATTTCTTTGGATATAGGTGTCAGATATTTATCAGATATAATTTGATAAGAACCTGGAAGTGACCCAGGTATATAGGTTCTGGTTATATTGTTTCTCCTTCTTTTTATATTGATATAATTAAAATCATTTGTAGAATTATAGGGGCTGGAAAATATAAGAATATCCATAGAATTAGCAGCTGTTTCTTTTCTTATCCAAGCTTTTGTGCTGTCAATTTTTACTACAGAATAACCTTTGGGGATATCCATATCAAAGCGAAAATGCTTTTTTAGTTGGTTGGATATATTCATGTTTTTAAACTTTGAGGAATAGCTGGTATTAATACGTTCTCTTTCTATTCCCACAAATAAATCGAAGGCATTTTCTTTTAGTTCTTCAAAGCTGATTAGAAATTCATGAATACTTGGGGCATTAATTTTTATGATCATTTGTGGTTCTGACCATAAATTTTTCTTTGTTTCAATAAATGCTTCTTTTATTTCTGAATCTATATTTACAATGAAAATATTATGATGTTTTTTAAAAAGCTCTTTTGTGATTGATGCTTCGTGAATATTCACCATTTTAAACTGAGGTTCAGGAATGGGCAGTAATGGCATGTTTCGCGTAAAATTACTCCTGAGACTATCTCCAATTTCACCTTTCCATTGTTCTACTTTATTTGTTACTACTAAAATTTCGTTTATTCCTCCTGTGCTTGCCCGTTTTGTTGCTGTTGTAATTTCGTTACAGGATATCAAAGAAATTGTAATGATAAGAATTGTAATTAGATTAATTTTCTTCATAAGTATAGATATATTAAAACATGCCCTTATTTTTGTTTGAGTTTATTTTCTCAAATGATTCAATAAACCAAAAATCGTTCCATAAATACTGTTTTTGCTATTTTATTTTCAGATTAAAAATCTTCTTAAAAAGGAAGGCCAATACCAAAGTTAAGAATAGGTTTTTTATAATAATTACCACCTTGGCTATAAACCCATTTGTTTTGAGAAGGGATGCTAGGATCTCTAAGTTTAAAAGCCAAATCGAACCTAAGAATAAAAAAGGTAAAATCTAGTCTCAAACCATATCCTATTCCCAAAGCCAATTGATCGTAAAAAGTATCGAATTTGAACATTCCATCTGGGAAACTTGGATTATAATTTAAGTTCCAAATATTACCAATATCTGTAAATAAAGCACCGTTGATTCGCCAAATGATATTATGGCGAAACTCAAAATTAGCTAAAAGTTTAATATCCCCATTTTGGTAGTAATTCTTTAATTGCAAAGTTTGATCATCAAGAATATAGGCTCCTGGTCCAATAGACCTAGCCCACCAAGCTCTTAAGTCGTTAGATCCACCCACAAAATATTGTTTTTCGATAGGAGAAAAATTAGTGTTTCCATAGGGGATGATAAGCCCACCAAAAAAGCGAGCTACAATGCTGGTATTTTTATTAAGAAACCATGTATATCTTAAATCAATATCGGATTTAACATATTGGTTATAAAGCAATCCGCTAAAAGTATAATGACTAGGTCCGTAGGTATTTAATGAGTCTCTATGATAATCAATATATTCTTGTTGCAGACTATCTGGAATATTTTCGTAGGCATATGCTTCAATTACTTTGAGATATAAATCACCACTTCCTGTTTTTGGGGCATCGGCAAGTTTTTTCCCCATAGTTATAATATTACCGGCCAGTTCAAAGCGCATATTTACCAAAAAGAAATCTTTTGGGACATTAAATTTTTGGTTACTATAGAATAGAGAATAATTACCTGCAGGTATCACATGATCAAAATATTGATCGTAAAGATTTTTATCTACTAAATAGACTAAATAATCATATTCAATATCGGCAAACTCTGTTAAATAAAAATCCACGGGATTCAAATTATGCCTGATTCCACTTGGTGTGGACCAGCTATAACCAAAACTTAAGCTACTGGTTTGCCTGATATATTCCGTTCGATTTTTTAGTGTATAATTAACATTGATAATGGTATTTGGGAAGTATTTATTATTAAACTTATACAAGCGAAATGGAGAAAAGAAATTAGGAAATCGAATGGTAGAGTTTATTCCATACTCATAAGCCAAGAGGTTAGAGCTATTTAAATCGGAGGAGAATTTCTCTAGTTTTCCGTTTAAAGATAAATTGAAATATATAGCACGTTTAAATAAGTTTTTATGTTGATAAGTAAATATCAGCCCAGTTCCTACAGTTCCGGACGAAGTGTATGCCTCTAGGTCAATGGTATATGATTGTTTGGTAGCAGGACTTAGTTGTATTTCGCAATTCAGATATTTCTTTGTAGAATCGAGAACGATTTTTTGAGATGCTGTGATTTTAAAATTTACAGAATTAAAAATTCCTAACCCATTAATTCCTCTAATACTTCTTGCTACATCTTCTTGGCAAAACATTTTTTTAGTGTTGATATCAACTCTCCTTTGCAAAATTTGGGGTTTAAAAGTGAGTTCATCATAATAATGAAAAGCCGCACTATCAGATCCTATCAGTTTTGTGGTAATAGGCATATATTTAATTAATCCCAAATTATATGGATAATTGATAATAGAGATACTGTCGAAATAATAAATAGGGAAAAATGAAGCATTTAACATAGAAACACTATCCAGATTAGTGTTAAAAAGCTCCATTTCAACAGCAGCTCTATGCTCACCTTTTGTAGTATCGGCATAAAAAACTACCTGACTGGGACCAAAACCATAGTATCCGTTATTTTGAAGCAGACCGCTAATATTACTTCGTATATCATCTAGTTGATAAGCATTGAATAAGCTAGAAGTATCAAGTGAAAGTTTCTTGTTTTCTTCAGATAACAGTGAGTCTACTCTTAGATCAGGAATATTTCGATTAAAACTACCTATTTTTATGGGTGTATTGGCGTTTATATAATAACTCACTAATGCACGCTGTTTATCTTTATTAAGATGAACAGAGTCTTGTATTTGTGATTCGTAATATCCGAGATTTCGTAAATATGCATTCATATTTGTTTTAGATTCGCTAATGGAATATCTGTTATAGATAACTGGTGCTTCTCCAACACTATTCTGCCACCAACGACTCACATAAAAAGGATTTTCTTTTAGTTTTTTACCTTTCGTTTTTCGTTTTTCGTTTTTTTCTTGTAGTTTTTTTTCACGTTTAATATCTCGTTGAGTTTCTTTTGCCGGATCTACCATATTGTATAAAGACACATAAAAAGGCCAGCCTAAAATGTTTCTATTTGGTTTTTGCTCAGCGTAGTTTTTTACCTCAGATTTCTCAATTCCTTTGGTATCTATTATAATTGTATTGTCTTTTAGTAAGTATTGATTTTTTTTTAAATATTTAGTAGGGCTACAGCTCGATATGAGGATTAATAAAAACAATCCTCCAAAAATCTTTTTGGTACAATAGGTTAAATATATTTTGTGGAAAGTCCCGAGCATTTTGATATTTTTATTTCTTCTGGTGTTCTTCTTGCCATCTTTGATGAAAAGATTTTTCAGCTATTTCTGGCAAACTTCTTTTTGAACCCCAGGCTTTTTTAAAAAATAGGGAAGCAAAAGTGTTTTTCGTTTTCCCACTAAAAAAGTCTAAGAATTTCCTTTTTAGCATTACTCTTTCCCAGCCTTTAACCATTAATCTTTCAGTAGGTGTTGTCAGTTTTTTAGTTACTACATCTTTTCTATTACGTAATAATAAATCATGAAGGGGAATCTTTACTGGGCAAACTTCTGTACAAGCACCACATAGGGTAGAGGCAAAGCTTAAATGTTTATAATCCTTAAGCCCCAATAACCATGGAGAAATAATAGAACCAATAGGTCCACTATAGGTAGTATCATATGTGTGACCTCCAATATTTTTGTAAACAGGACAAGCATTTAAACAAGCACCACACCGGATACAGCTTAATGCTTCACTTTGATGTTCTTGTTGAAGGAGTTCTGTTCTTTCATTATTTAATAAGATAACATATGTTTCTTTTGGCCCATCTTTTTCATTTTCATATCTTGAACCTGAGATGATAGAATTATAAACAGTAACATGTTGTCCTGTGCCATAAGTACTTAATAATGGCCACATTAGGTTTAGGTCAGTAATAGAAGGAATCACTTTTTCTATTCCAACAACTACAATATGAATATCAGGCATAGCCATGGTCAAGATGCCATTTCCTTCATTTTCCGTAAGCGCTATTGAACCAGTATCTGCAATAATATAATTAGCTCCGGTAATTCCAGCATCTGCATCAAAAAATTTATTTCTTATTTTCTTTCTTACCAATAGCGTCATTTCTTCGGGACTTAAGTTTTCGTCCCAATCAAATTTTTGATGAAAAAGTTGCGCAATATCCTCTTTGCTCTTGTGCATAGCAGGTGTAACTATGTGGTAAGGTTTTTCTCCTGCTAATTGAACAATATACTCGCCTAAATCAGTTTCTAAAGATTCAATCCCGTTTTTTTCCAAAACATCATTAAGATCAATTTCTTCAGTGGTCATGGATTTAGATTTTACAATCTTTTTCACGTTTTTCTCTGCAAATATTTTCAATATTTCCTGAGTTGCTTCTTCAGTATTTAAAGCCCATATAACATGGCCGCCATTATTGGTGAAATTATGTTCAAATTCAATAAGGTATTTGTCTAAATCATTGAGAGCTTTTCTTTTAATATTTGCAGCACGTTCTTTTGCTGTGTTTAAATCAGCAAATTGCTCCAAGCCTTGTTCAAAGGATTGCTTATACTTATTAATATTGAAATTAAGCTTTTTCCTATGATCTTTATCAAAGGCCTTTTCTTTGGATTTTTTTAAAAATATTTGTGCAGTTTCTGACATATTCACCTAACTTTTACAATTATTTTACAACAATTCTGATATTTTCTCTACTCTTCGGATGTGTCTGCCTCCTTCAAAATCAGTATTTAGGAAGGTTTGTAAAATATCCCAAGCTATAGGAAATTCTATAAAACGACCAGGAATACTGCAAATATTTGCATTGTTATGCATACGTGTGAGTTTTGCTTGCTCAACCGACCAGCATAAACCAGCTCTTACATTGGCATATTTGTTCGCAGTTATTTGAGCTCCATTTCCACTACCACACATAATAAGTCCAAACTTATATTTACCATCATTAATAGCTTTTGCTAAGGGATGAATCATGTCTGGATAATCCAGACTATCAGTATTATAAGTCCCCATATCTTTTATTTGATACCCATTTTTTTTAAGTTTCCCAATAAGATATTCTTTCATTTTAAAAGCCCCGTGATCACAGGCAATAGGAAGTATATTTGATTTATTGAACATAAATTTAGTTTTAGAATACAAAAATAATGTAATTATTCAGAGTTGATCTATAAAATGGTTGATTTTTAATATTTTGAATAAGCTAAAGCAAGAAAGTTTCTGTTTTCAAATTTTTGTGTTATAATACGACCTTAGGATAATAGAATATTTTTAGTACTTTTGGGTGTTATTAATAAACTATACACAAATGAAAAAAACATATTCATTATTTCTAGTAGCTTTTTTAGTATTAGCTAATTTTATGAGCTTTGCTCAAATACAGTTACTTACTGGCACCGAGAATGGTACTTATTATCAATTGGCAAAGGATATGGCTAATTTGATGCCTTCAACAATGGTAATACAAGGGCAAGATACAGTAGAAGTTAGCCCTTTAGATATTAGAACAACCGCAGGTTCTGCTTTTAATTTTGAGTTTATTGCAGATAAGGATCATCCTGCAAAAGCAGCATTTATGCAGTTTGATTATCTATTGGTAAAGCAAATGGAAGATATGATTAGGCAAACTAATTATACTAAAGATTTAGTTGTTCTAATGCCTATGAATATGGAAGAGATTCACCTCATAAGTAAGCAAGATGACGATATTCATTCTTTGTTAGATTTAGCAGGAAAAAATGTAGCTATCGGAAATAAACGTGAAGGTACTTATAGTACTGC
>JAOZUW010000014.1:21060-35251 GCA_029938465.1 Bacteroidales bacterium
CCTAGTGTTATTGTTGTAAATATGGCTAAACTAAGTGAAGAAGAAATTCAACAATTGAAGCAATGGAGAACTTCAACTACCGAAGGTCTTGAACAATTAAGGCAAGAAGGACATCCAGCATGGCAAAAAGCTTTTGGTGTTTGGAATAACGAAGCTTGGCCAATACTAGAATAAAAAGTCTTTTATAGATAAAAATTAATAGTTACTTTTCTGTATTCTTTTAATAAACTTACCGACTTTTAGTTGTATTCTTATTTTTAAATTTCTCTACCCAAATAACCCATAAACTAAAGATAACTACATAAAAGAAGGGTCGGAAGATATAATCGTGGCTGAATTTCCAATAATCAGGTAGAATAACCAATACTTCTGCCAAACCAATAATACGAAATAAATTGGTGAGGTGTACTATAAAGATACCCATAGGAATATACCATAATTTTTGTTTCCAAGGTCCTGGAAAAATTATCATAAGAAGGGCAAATTGTAGAATCTGCTTTAAACCTGAGCAGCCGTGAGTAATGGCAATATATCCTGTATTTCCCCAATACATAGTTCTATCAATAGTGGTAATTTCCATTCCCAAAATATTCTGCACAAACCACGAGCTCTCCACAAATACTCTATGAGCTAAATAATCATGTAACTGAGCCATTAAATCATGAATGGGATAATATCCTGTGGTAACCCAAAAGCGATAGGAATAATGAATAACTAGAGTAATTAAAATAAAAGTAGCTACATCAACCAGCGGACGTAACTTTTTTTCTTCTACATAATTATTGAATTGGAGGCTGTATTTTTTTAGCATTTCAGTTTTTTTTTGAGCTAAAATAGACAAATTTTAAAAGGAGGAGTTTATTTTTTTAAAAAAGTAGAAGTAACAACTCAAATCATACTGATATATATTTCAGACTTAAGCTGTAATTACTAGGCACTACATAACGTTTACCCTAAGTAATTATTTGGTATTGATTTTATTGGCATAACAAAATTAAGTGGTTACATTTGCAAAAAAATCATAGATTATGAATAAGAAAGTATATATAGGGATGAGTGCAGATATGATCCATCCTGGACATTTAAACATTATAAAAGAAGCTAATAAATTAGGTGATGTAATTGTTGGTTTACTCACTGACGAAGCAATAGCTTCTTATAAACGTTTGCCAGTGTTGAAGTTTGAGCAACGGAAGATGATTATTGAAAATATAAAAGGGGTTAAGGAAGTGATTCCTCAGCATGAGCTAGACTATTCGGTGAATTTGCGGAAAGTAAAACCTGATTTTGTTGTTCATGGCGATGATTGGAAAGATGGAATCCAAAAGAGAACACGTCAGAAAGTTATAGATGCACTAGCTGAATGGGGTGGAAAGTTATATGAAGTTCCTTATACAAAAGGAATATCATCTACACAAATAAATCAAAGCTTAAAAGAGATTGGCACTACTCCAGAAATAAGAATGGGAAAACTTCGCCGTTTAATAGATTCTAAACCAATTGTTAGGGTTATGGAAGCGCATAATGGCTTAACAGGTCTTATTGTAGAGAATATCAGCATAAATAAAGAGGGTAAACATAAAGAATTTGATGCCATGTGGCTTAGTAGTCTCACCGATTCTACAGCAAAAGGAAAGCCTGATATTGAGGCAGTTGATGTGACTTCTCGATTACACAGCCTAAACGATATTCTGGAGGTTACTACAAAACCTATTATTTATGATGGTGATACAGGAGGAATTCCTGAGCATTTTTTGTTTACCGTTAGAACATTAGAGCGTCTTGGCGTTTCGGCAATTATTATTGAAGATAAAACTGGCCTAAAAAAGAATTCTCTTTTTGGAACGGATGTTTCACAAACACAGGATACTATTGAGAATTTTTGTAGAAAAATCAAAACCGGTAAGCAATCTCAAATTACAGATAATTTTATGATAATTGCCCGCATTGAAAGTTTAATTTTAAAACAAGGAATGGATGATGCTGTAAAAAGAGCAAAAGCATATATTGAAGCTGGTGCTGATGGTATAATGATTCACAGTAAGGAGAAAAGTGAAAGTGAGATATTAGAATTTTGTAACATTTATAGTGAGTTCGAAACAAGGAGACCTTTGGTTGTTGTTCCTTCAAGTTATAATCATATTTACGAAGAGCAGCTTATTGATGCAGGTGTAGATATTGTTATTTACGCAAATCATTTGTTGCGAAGTGCATATCCTGCAATGGTTGATGTGGCAAAAAGCATTCTAGAAAATGAACGTTCTACAGAGGTTAATGATAAATGTATGCCCATAAAGGAAATTTTAACTTTGATTAAATAATGTTGTTATTGGTAATTATTGATTACTGTTAACTAAAACAAGAACTAATGATAAATCCAGAATATTTTTATAATTATTTGGTAAAGAATAAGGTTGAGTTCTTTACAGGAGTACCTGATTCATTATTGAAGGATATTTGTGCTTATATAACGGATCATGCTTCAAAACAAAACCATATTATTGCTGCTAATGAAGGCAATGCAATTGGCCTTGCTGCAGGATATCATATAGCAACCAATAAGATTCCTTTGGTTTATATGCAAAACTCGGGTATCGGAAATACAGTAAATCCACTATTGTCTCTTATGGATGCTGATGTATATAAAATCCCAGTTTTATTGATGATAGGATGGAGAGGTGAAAAGAAAGATGAACCACAGCATGTTAAACAAGGAAAAGTTACACAGGATTTGTTAGATGCCATGAAAATCCCATATCTGGTTTTAGATGTTGATCAGAAAAATGCACAAAAGCAAATTGATAAAGCTTTATTAAAGATTAAAGAAACAAACACTGCTTTTGCTATCATTATTAGAAAAGGTACTTTTGAGAAATATAGTATCAAGCAAAAGATTAAATCAAATTATAGCCTTTATCGTGAAGATGCTGTAAAAATTATTATTGATCAATTAAGTGGAGATGAACTTATTGTTTCAACTACAGGAAAAACATCACGTGAGCTTTTTGAGTATAGAGAAGAGTTAAATCAAAAGCATAATGCAGATTTTTTAACAGTGGGCTCTATGGGGCACGCCAGTCAAATAGCTTTAGGTATAGCCATTAACAAACCAAAAAGAAAAATTATTTGCATAGATGGTGATGGTGCTGTTTTAATGCATATGGGTGGATTTGCCATTATTGGATCACAGTCTCCAAAAAACTTTTTACATATCATTATTAATAATGGAGCTCATGAGTCAGTAGGAGGACAACCTACAGTTGGTTTTGATATTGATATACCTAAAATTGCTTTAGCTAATAATTATAAATTTGCTATTAGTGTTTCCTCATCTGAAGAGCTAAAAGAGACTTTAAATAACATGAAAGATGATAATTATCCAGCTCTTATTGAAGTAATGGTGAAGGTTGGCGCAAGAGAAAATTTAGGTCGGCCTACTATTAAACCTGTTGATAATAAAAAAGATTTTATGCAGAATTTAATAGCGTTGTAAAAGGATTGAAAAGATATAGTAAAGAGTTGTAAAAGATTATGCAAAAAGTTTTTAGGGATAGTAATTTATCCGATTTGAATATTTTTTTTTCTAAAAAGAATTTCCAGAATATATTTTTGGTTAAAGGAGGCTCATCTTATGTGTTATCTGGAGCTAAAGAATTTATGGAGAATATTTTTTCTGTATCAGGTAGTTATAGTGGTTTTAATATTAATCCACAATTAGAGGATTTGAAAAAAGGTATAGAGCGATTTAAAAAATCTAATTACGATTGTATCATTGCTATTGGAGGAGGAAGTGTACTTGATATGGCCAAGTTGATAAGTGTTTTTGCCCATCAAGATGGTAGTATTGAAGATATCTTAAGTGGTAAAAGTACTATTAATAATAAAAAAACGCCATTATTAGCTATTCCTACAACGGCTGGTACTGGGGCTGAAACTACTGAATTCTCAGTTTTATATGTTGATAAAAAGAAATATTCAGTAGTGAGTAATACTATGTTGCCCAACTATGTTTATTTGTCCCATCAATTTTCGTTAACTGCTAGTTCATATCTAACAGCTTGTACAGGAGCAGATGCATTTTGCCAAGCAATAGAATCTGTTTGGAGTATTCATTCATCTTCTGAATCAGAAGAATATGCCATTAAAGCAGTTGAATTAATATGGAATAATTTGCAAGAAGCTGTATTAAATAATACTATTGATGCAAAGAAAAATATGCAAGAAGCATCATATTTGGCCGGAAAAGCAATTAATTTAACCAAAACGACTGCTCCACATGCTATTTCTTATGCTTTTACTAGTTATTACAATATTCCTCATGGGCACGCAGTGAGTATAAGCTTACCTTATTTTTTTGAATTCAATGGCCAAATTACTAACAAAGATTGTTTAGATAAGCGTGGGAGTAGTGCTGTATTAGAAAGGTTAAATAAACTTTTGTTGATCATGAATTTGAATAAAACAAATGTAAAAGAAGAACTCATTTCTTTCTTCAAATCTATTGGAATAAACACTGATATTTCAACATTAATTAATAGTTTTGATGGCCGTTTAATTGTTGATAATGTAAATATTGAGCGTTTAAAAAATAATCCAAGAAGGATAAGAAAGAGTGATATTGAGGCGTTTATAGATGATAGTATGTAATGGGCTTACTACGGTAATTGCAAATGAGATACAATGAAGATTTAAAAATAGTAAGCCGAAAGCTTTTGGGTGGAGAATAAGGAATAACAAAAACAGATAAAAAAATGATAGGAATCCTTTTATATATAGATCCTGCTTCTACAAGTGCATTATTGTATATTATTATTGCAATTGCTGCTACTTTAGGGTTTGCTTTGCGCGGGTTCTTCTACAAAGTTAAGAACTTGATACTTGGAAAAGGTTTTGTTTCAAGTAATGATTTTGAAGATATTGATATTATTTTCTATTCTGAAGGGAAGCAATATTGGCATGTTTTTTCGCCTATTATAAAGGCTTTAGAGAAGAAAAATATTGAATGTGTTTATCTATCATCTGATAAAGATGACCCTGGATTAACCTATAAATCAGAGTTTTTGAAGACCAAATATATTGGTAATTTGACTATGACATCGGTTTATTTGAATAAGATAAAAGCAAAATTTGTTGGAATGACAACTCCTCAATTAGATGTAATGATGTTGAGAAGATCAAAGAATGTAAAACATTATGCGCATATTGTACATGCACCTATTGACGTTTTTACTTACCGAAAATTTGCTTTTGATTATTTTGATTCTGTTTTTTGTTCAGGTCCACATCAAATCAAAGGAATAAGAAAACTTGAAGAAAAAAGAGGGACGGATAAAAAACTATTATTAGAGAGTGGTTTAATGTTTTACGATGTGATGCTCGAAGATATTAAAAAGCTACCTCAAATAGAAAAGAAAAGACCTGTGGTTTTAATAGCTCCAACTTGGAAAGATTATTCCATCATTAATAGATTTGGGCTTGATTTTTTCGAGAATTTATTGAAAGATGATTCATACGATATCATTTTGCGTCCACACCCACAAACTTATGTTAGTTATCCAAAGCTAATTGCTGAAATTGAGGAGAAATATAAAGATGAAAAACGAATTACTATTGATCGTAACCCTCTAGGTACAGAAAGTATGTTAAGAGCCGATTTAATGATCAGTGATTTGTCAGGTGTATTTTGGGATTTTATATTTTTATATTCAAAGCCAGTGTTATTGCTCAAAACAGATTTCGAATCGATAGAAGGCTTTGAAGGAAGCGAACTGGATTATGAAATGTGGGAAATGCAAGAACGAAGTAAAGCAGGGCAGATTTTTGATGAAAACGATATTAAAAATATTAGTGTTATCGTAAAGAATTTATTAGATAATCCACCCACAATGCAATTAGAGGAACTTAAAAAGCAATCAGTTTATAATTTGGGTAGTGCTGGTGAAGTAGCGGCAAACCAGATACTGGATATTGTTTCGGAGATTGATGATGAGTGATTTTTATATTTAAGAGTCAGATAAAGAATAGAAATTTTTATGCAAAGAATTAGAGTAGGAAATCAATAGAAGATGAACTTTTTTGAACAAATAATGTCCCCTTTTATTTTTGTGATTGAACAAATTTTACTGTTTAGTTATGAGCTTACAGCTAATTATGGTTGGTCAATTATACTATTGAGTTTTGCTATATCCTTACTCTTATTACCCGTTTTTATTTACATCGAAAAATCTAAAAAGAAAGACGATGTAGTAAAAAAGAAAATGCAACCTTTAATTGATGAAATTAAAAGAGTATATAAAGGTCAGGAACGATATTATTATATTAAAACTATTAATCGTCAGTATAACTATAGCTCCTTTAAAGCACTGATTCCTATTTTAAGTTTGCTATTACAAATTCCTTTTTTTATTGCAGCTTATCAGTTTTTAGAACACTATGAGCCTTTAAAGGAAGTTAGCTTTTGGTTTATTAATGATTTAAGCCAGCCAGATGCTTTATTTGGAGTCGTTAATTTTTTGCCCATTTTAATGACCATAGTAAATTTAATTACTGTTTATTTTTATACAATTAATGGCGATGGTTCTGAGCGAAAACAAATGCTCATATTGGCTGGAGTGTTTTTAGTTCTTTTATTTAACCTGCCTTCAGGTTTAGTATTGTATTGGACTATGAATAATGTTTTTAGTTTCTTGCGTTTGTTTATTACAAATCCAGAAGTATTTAAAAATAAAAAAACCTTAGTTTTCCCAAATATTAAAACAGATTTTATTAGCCTATTCCCAAAACTTAAATTAGTATTTACAATCCTTCTTCTTTTATTATTAGGTTCTCAGTTTTATTGGGCAATTGAGCATGATTTTAATGATATATACTTTAGAGTTGCTGCAGTTTTTGTGGTCAGTATTATACTCTCATTATTATTGGGATTTCTATTTATTATCTATCAAAAGTATAAACATTTGTTTTCTAAGATTAGTGTAGCACCTCAGGTATTTCTCTCTATATTATTTCTGAGCATTTATTTTTATTTGGCTTCAAAGTTTTATTTTACTGGTGAAAACATTTCTCTAGGAATTTTGGCTATTCTGTTTTTACTGCCAACACAGTTCTTGGGTTATTTATATGTGCTTAAGTCTTCGAAAAAGATAAATAGTTTTATTTATGAAAGCGCAAATATTGCCCTGTTTGTTTTATTTGTTTACCAGTTGATTCTTACCAATACCTATTTTACAGATAACGAAATCTCTATAAGTATTGCAAAATTTAATATTATAACAAGAGTAGCATCTTTAACTGATATACTAGGCCCTGGTATTATTTTCTCACTGATTACATTAGGTTATTATTTAAAACAGAAGACAATAAAAATTGCACATACTGATAAATCTCAATGGTTAATTTTATCACTTTCGGCATTTTATATCACTGGTTTTATCTTTTTATGGAACCCTTTAAATATTTATTCAACATTTCCTGAAAGCTTTGTTTTTCCAGCTGTTGAGATATTAAAAAACAACATCATTTTATTTGGTTTTTCCTGGGCTGCTTTTATTATTATTTATGCTTTATTTCCAAAAAAACTAAAGGCATTATGGATGATATTAGTTTTAACATTAGCAGCGGTTAGTTTTCTTCATAATACGGTGATACCTATAGAAATGGGATCTTTGCAAGAGACAAAATTTTTATTTCAAGATAATTTAGCTCAACCCCTAATAATGTATATTATTGAAGGTTTTGCATTAATTGTTATATTTATAATTATTTCTTATTTAATCGAAAAGAAATACTTTAAACAAATAGTGATCTCCCTTTTATTATTAAATACTGTTTTGATTTCACAGAGTATTGTAGCTTCTGTTAAAACAGGTACTTTTTGGAAACTTCCCAAGATTAACATGGATGCATCTAGTGCCATATCCTTTTCTAAAGATAAAGAGAATATCGTATTCTTTGTTGCAGATATGTTTCAGGGTTGGTATATGAAAGAAATATTAGAAAATGAACCCGAATTAAGAAAGGAATTATCTGGATTTGTATGGTATCCAAATACTTTATCAGTTTCATCTATTACATCTTCTTCTATGCCACCAATAATTGGTGGTTATGATTATACAATAGATAAATTAAATAAGGATGAAACCCATACATTGAACGAGAAGATGACAAAGATTACGGAAGAGTTCTATGATAGAATAAAGCAAAAAGGATATAGTTATACTTCAACAGATATGATTTATTCAAAAATTGATAAGAATAAATTCGATTCTTACTTACCCAAATGGACTGAGAAATGGGATAGATGGAATAAAACATTACAGATAGATGGTGCTGTAGAAATTGGTTATGAAATTTTGTGGAAAAATGCCGCATTTTATAGCCTTCCACTGTTTTTAAAACCAGAATTATATGATAAAGGCAGATGGATTAAATCAAATGAAAATATTAATGAGAATACAAATTCTGCTAAAAAGTATAATTTTATGAGGCTTATGCCCTATATCTCAAATAATGAAAATGATAAGCCGAGTTTTACATATATCCATACAATGGCATCTCATCAGCCTTGGGATGTTATTTCTGATGATGGAATAGTACATAATGATGTTTCACCATATGAAAATAATAAATGGGTTCTTAAAACTTTTATTAAATGGATAAATTGGATGAAAGAAAATGAAGTATATGATAATACTAAGATTATCTTCTTATCTGATCATGGTATTCATTGGATTCATTTTAAAGGAGAAATGGATGATACGATGCCCATAAAAAATATTAATTCTATGTATTCTGAAGATTACAGTCCTTGGGTGAAAAAAACTTACCCACAATTAATTAAAGGAATGTTTCCGGTTTTATTGGTAAAAGATTTTAATAAGAAAAAGCCATTACAAGAAGATAATCGTTTTATGAGTAATGCAGATGCATCGTATATTGCTTTTGATGAGGAAAATCCCACAACTGTAGAGCCCCCAAAGAAAAGAGTTTTACCTTCATCAATGGTGGTGTGGATTAGAAAAGTTGGACTTCAGAAAAATATTCCAACAATATATAATGTTGAAGCAACAAATACGGCTTACGATTTAAAGAATTGGAAAAGAATAAAGTAATATGAACGTCTTTGAACAAATAATGTCGCCATTTATTTTTGTAATTGAACAAATATTATCGTTTAGTTATGATCTTACAGCTAATTATGGTTGGTCAATTATACTATTGAGTTTTGCTATATCCTTACTCTTATTACCCGTTTTTATTTACATCGAAAAATCTAAAAAGAAAGACGATGTAGTAAAAAAGAAAATGCAACCTTTAATTGATGAAATTAAAAGAGTATATAAAGGTCAGGAACGATATTATTATATTAAAACTATTAATCGTCAGTATAACTATAGCTCCTTTAAAGCACTGATTCCTATTTTAAGTTTGCTATTACAAATTCCTTTTTTTATTGCAGCTTATCAGTTTTTAGAACACTATGAGCCTTTAAAGGAAGTTAGCTTTTGGTTTATTAATGATTTAAGCCAGCCAGATGCTTTATTTGGAGTCGTTAATTTTTTGCCCATTTTAATGACCATAGTAAATTTAATTACTGTTTATTTTTATACAATTAATGGCGATGGTTCTGAGCGAAAACAAATGCTCATATTGGCTGGAGTGTTTTTAGTTCTTTTATTTAACCTGCCTTCAGGTTTAGTATTGTATTGGACTATGAATAATGTTTTTAGTTTCTTGCGTTTGTTTATTACAAATCCAGAAGTATTTAAAAATATAAAAACGCTAAATTTTTCAAGTATCAAAACAGATTTTATCGGTCTGTTTCCCAAACTGAAAATAGTATTTATAATCACTTTTCTTCTATTATTAGTTTCTCAGCTTTATTGGGCATTTGAGTATAACTTTGATGATATATATATCAGAATAGGAGGCGCCCTTGTACTCAGTTTGATACTATCTTTTATAATAGGATTAACGGTGATTATTTATAAACACAATAAAAGTAGATTTTCTGTCATAAAAGTACAGCCCCAAGTATTTCTTTCTTTATTATTTTTAAGTATTTATTTTTATTTAGCCTCTAAGTTTTATTTTACTGGTGAAAATATTTCTCTTAGTCTTATGGCTATTTTATTTTTAATTCCAACCCAATTCTTGGGCTATTTATATACTATTAGATCTTCCAATAAGACAATAAAAATCATCTTCAAAAGCACAAAAATTATACTGTTTGTTTTATTTGCATATCAATTGTTGCTTATATATTCTTATTTTTCTGGAAATGAAATATCATTAAATATTGCAAGAATTATTATTAATATAGGAGAAGCATCCTTAATTGATATAGTGGGCCCTGGTATTATTTTCTCATTAATTACAATAATATATTATTACAGATTGCAAGAAGCCAACTTTGTGCAAACAAATAAGTTATATTGGTTTATATTCCTGTTATCAATTTTATATGTTTTCGGTCTTATTTTCTTTTGGAATCCTTTAATTGTGTATTCTTCGTTTCCTGAAAATTTTGACTTTCCTGCCTTTAAGTTCTTTATATATAATTTTGCACCCTTTGCTATAAGTATCGCAATAAGTGTTTTGTTATATTTTATTATTCCAAAAAGAATAAAATCTTTAATTCCTCAAATTTTCTTGTCATTAGTAGTAGTAGTTTTGTTATACAGTTCTATTATTCCTTTTGATGTAGGCACATTGCAAATAAATTTTTTCTCTAAAGAAAATAATTTGGCTGCAGAAACTTATTACTATTTATTCGAAGGCATTTTACTAATTGCCATTTTTATAGGTATATCTAAAATTTTCAAGCCAAAGTTTTTCAAGCAGATTATTTATGTGTTAATTATTTTGAATTTGTTTATCATAACACAAGGTTTGTATTATTCTATGAATACAGGAATGTTTTTCAAAAATACTAGTGCAAAAGATTATCAAAAAGATTATAATCAGATAAAAGAAATACCCTTTTCAAAAGATCAAGAAAATATTGTGTTTTTTATTATTGATGCTGCACAAGGATGGTTTATGAAAGATATTTTCAATGAAAATCCCGAGCTTAAAGAGCTATATAATGGATTTGTATGGTATCCAAATTCCATATCTACCTCTAATTTTACTTATGCATCGGTACCTGCTATGATGTGTGGAGAAGATTATACTATTGAAAATATGAACAAAGATGAATCAACTACAATAATACAAAAGGTAACAAATTCAACAAATCATTTTTATGATAATATAAAGGAAAAAGGATATTATTTTACAGGAAATCATTTAAAATATGCTGTTAATAAACCAACACAAATTGATAATTATCTGCCTAAATGGAATAGAAATTGGTCAGCGCTTCTAAATGTGACCATACAAAAGAGTTTATGGTTTTCTCAATTATGGCAAAATGCATTATTTTCAAGTTCGCCACTTTTTTTAAAACCAAGAATTTATAATCATAATAAATGGTTTGAAAGCGAAAAAGACAAGTCTGAAAATAAAGACATTAATACAACAGAATTATTAAATAAGTACAGTTTTATTAAAATATTACCTGAGATATCAAAAAGTGATAGCAAAGAGTCAAATTTTATTTTTATTCACTCTATGTTTGCTCATGCGCCATGGGATTTAATTACTGAGGATAATAAACTTATTAGTGATGTATCACCCTATGAAAATCAAAAACTATTTATTCAGCTTTTTACAAATTGGCTTCAGTGGATGAAAGAAAATGATGTGTATGAGAACACAAAAATAATACTTGCTTCTGACCATGGAAGATCATGGTGGCACTATAAATATGAAATTAATACTCGTGATATTCCTATTGTCTGGACAAAAGATAAAACCGTTAATATCGAACAGTTTTTAAGGTTAAATCCCTTAATGCTAATCAAAGATTTTAATGCTAAAGGTAAACTTAAAGAGGATTGGAGATTAATGAGTAATATGGATACTTACGCTATTGCTTTTAATGATAACGACCCTACTAAAATTGATTCGGCATATAGGACTGTAAACACATACTATACAAAATGGCATACGGATCTGCATACGCGAAAGAGATATTATAATAATCTTGCTTTTAAGATAAAGAATAATGTATATGATTTACATAATTGGGAATCGTTAAACGCTACAAATAAAAGCTTTAGATCTATTATCCACTCATCTGGGAAGAGTGTATATAGAACACCAAAATATGATAGTAATCTTGTAATTCAAAGGCAAACGGAAATAATATCAAGAATTACTCACTCTGAAAAATGGTTGAATGGTGTAAAGAAACAAGCAGAAAAGCGTGAAATAAGTTTAGATTCTATGCTTGTTTCAACTGCTAATTATGTGATAAGGGGACAAGATATAAAAGCAAGAGAAAAAAGAGCAGTAATAATTGATAGTATAAGAAAGGATGCCCTAATAATGGAAAAAGTAAGCATGCAAGCCAAATCTAAGGGCATTTCAACTGATTCTTTGATGGTTATTATGGCTAATAATATTTTACGCGATATAAAGAAACAGTAAGTCTTCAAATAATTAATGTAAGATGAGAATTTTATAAAATCATTTGTATTTTTGGCTTTTAATAAATATTTATGTTCAATCCTAAACCGCTTATTATCGATTTTAATATTGCATTTGAAAAAGCTGCAAGATTTTGCGCTTATCAGGAGCGTTGCCATAGGGATATAGAACGACGTTTGCAAGAGTGGAATGTGGATATAGATATTCAAGATGAAATAATGGCTGAGCTGATTCAGCAAAATTTCCTTAATGAAGAACGCTTTGCCCAGGCTTTTGTAAGTGGAAAAGTAAACATCAAACGTTGGGGGAAGAATAAAATCACTTATGAATTGCGAAGCAGGAATATTTCAGATTATATAATAAATAAGGCTATTGGGCAAATAGATGAAGAACAATATTTACTTAATTTAAAAACCTTAATTCAGTTAAAGAACAGCTTGATTATTGCCAAAAATGATTTTGAGAAGAGAATGAAGCTGATTAAGTATTTGGCTTCTAGAGGTTACGAAACATCATTAATAAACGATAATTTAGATTAATCATGGTATTACAAGATGATATAAAAGCATTAAAGCAGAGAATAGATGCTTTGAGGAGGTATCTTTGACATTGATAAAAAGAAAATTAATGTTATTGAGATAGAAGAAAAAACACAATCTCCCGATTTCTGGAATAATTCAAAAGAAGCTGAACAGATATTAAAGGAAATAAAAAGCCTTAAAGTTTGGGTGGCTAATTATGAAAGTTTAGTAGAGACTTTTGAGGATTTGGAGGTGATGCTTGAGTTTTTTGAAGCAGGAGAGGGCAGCGAAGCTGAACTAGACAAACAATTCAAAAAAAACATAAAACAGATAGAAGATTTAGAATTTTTAAATATGCTAAGCTCCGAAGAGGATAAACTAAGCACTATTTTAAAAATAAATCCAGGTGCTGGTGGCACCGAGAGTCAGGATTGGGCAGAAATGTTGATGCGTATGTATATGCGTTGGGGCGAAGATAATGGGTTTAAAGTAAAAACTATTGATTATCAAGATGGTGATAAGGCTGGAATAAAAACTGTTAGTTTGGAGTTTGATGGTGATTTTGCCTATGGATATTTAAAAGGAGAGAACGGAGTGCATCGTTTGGTTAGAATTTCTCCTTTTGACTCTGCCAGTAAGCGGCATACTTCATTTGCCTCAGTTTATGCCTATCCCATTATTGATGATGAAATAGAAATCAATATTAATCCAGCAGATATTAGCTGGGATACTTTTAGAAGCGGAGGTCCTGGGGGACAAAATGTAAATAAGGTGGAAACAGCTGTACGATTAAAACACCAAACCAGTGGA
This sequence comes from Bacteroidales bacterium, assembly GCA_029938465.1. GTDB lineage: Bacteria > Bacteroidota > Bacteroidia > Bacteroidales > UBA12170 > UBA12170. The sequence continues at coordinate 34,926 of JAOZUW010000014.1, forward strand.
ATTATTATTGAGTGTCAAGAAACACGTTCTCAAGGTCAAAATCGTGAAAAAGCTATGCGTATGCTTAAATCGCAGTTATATGAAATAGAAATGCGTAAAAAGCAAGATGCTTTAGATGTCATCGAAGGAACAAAAAAGAAAATTGAATGGGGTTCGCAAATCAGAAACTATGTGATGCATCCATATAAGCTCGTAAAAGATCTTCGCTCTGGTCACGAAACCTCTAATGTACAAGCTGTATTGGATGGCGATTTAAATGATTTTATTAAAGCTTATCTGATGGAGTATGGAGCATCCCATATAGAAGAAGACGGGATTTAGTTTTT
>JAOZUW010000091.1 GCA_029938465.1 Bacteroidales bacterium
AAAGGCTATTGGATAATGTTTTTATAGATATGGAGATTCTCATCATCGAAGCAACAAAATACTACCTTATTTATGTGATGATGATTTTTCAAATAGGCGTGTACTGCCTTAATAGCTATTTCGGCTGCTTTATTCTTGGGAAAACCATACACTCCAGTACTAATATTTGGAAAAGCAATAGTTTTGATATTGTTTATTAGCGTGAGCTCTAGGCTATTATAATAAGTTGATGACAATAATCTTTCTGCCTCCTTAGGTGAATGATTAGCATAAACTGGACCAACTGTATGAATGATATATTTTGCTGGTAAATTAAAGCCTTTGGTTATTTTGGCTGCTCCTGTTTTGCAACCGTTTAATGCTTTACAAGCTGTTAGTAATTCACTTCCTGCTGCACGATGAATAGCTCCATCAACTCCACCACCTCCTAAAAGACTATTATTGGCTGCATTCACAATGGCATCAACACGAAGTTCTGTAATGTCAGTTTTTATTACAATAACTTCTGCCATATTATTTTTTTTTCACAATAAGTTGGGCATTTTCATAGGCTATTACCTCAATGGCGTTTCCTTTTTCAATATATCCAAAAGATGATGTAGCATCATATACTTTTCCATCAATTATTATTTTCCCTGCTGGTCTTAAATCTGTATGAGTTATTCCTTCTTTATGAAGAGCCTTAGTATAGGTTTTAACTTCGGTACTAAACCCCAATTCTCTTTTTTGAGTAGCGTCTAAAGCCAAATGAAATATAGATTGTTTGGCAAATAATTTTTTGCTCAAATAAAAGGCTAGAATTAAGCCTAAAACTGACGAAATTCCCACTATTAGTAGCGCTGCTATTAACGAATTTACTTGTGGTAGCATAAAATTAAATCCCACATTATCAACCATTGCCAACGATAATGAAGCAACTACCAGAGCAATACCGGAGACCCCAAATACACCAAAACCTGGCACAACAAATATTTCAATAGCTAATAAAACTATACCTAGAAAAAATATGATAATTTCCCAATTTTCTACAAGGCCTTCAATATATAAAGGAGCAAAATAGAGTAATGCAGCTATAATGGAAGCTCCTAAAGGAAATCCTATACCGGGGGATTGTAATTCAAAATATAAACCTCCCACAATAAGCATGATCAATACACCACTTACCATTGGATTTATTAAAATGCGTATTAATTTATCAGTAGCTTTTATTTCTTGTTGTGATATTTCATAATCTTCAATACACAGTCTGTCAAAAATATCAGAAATACCCTCTACTTGAGCTTCGCAAAATTTATTTTCAATAGCTTCAGATGGAGTAAAAGTAATCACCATACTTGAATCTATAACACCTTCAACCACAATTCGGGGATCTACCATTGCCTGTGCTATCTCTGGATTACGACCTTTGGCCTCGGCAGTACTTCGCATCATCGATCGCATATACGATTGGTATTTATCGGGCATGGCTTTTCCTTCTTGATTGACTACTGTTGCGGCACCTATATTAGCCCCTGGAACCATGTAAATACTATCGCAGGCTATAGAAATGAGGGCTCCTGCTGAGGCTGCATTATTATCGATAAGCACATAAACAGGTATTTTTGAATGCAAAATAGCAGTACGGATGGAATCGGCCATATCTACCATGCCTCCATAAGTATTCATATGTATCAGTACCAAATCAAATTTTTGATTATGAGCTTCCTTGAAAGCTTTTTGTGTTAAATGCCACACAGGAGGAGCTATTTCCTCATGAATATTTAATTGGTAAACACGATAGATAGTAGTATCTTTTATCGTATCCTGCGATAAACCAGAATAAGATAATACAAAAAGAAAAAAGAAAAGAATATAAAACTTATGAATCTTCTTTTTTTCGTCTTTTAAGAATTTTCTCACGTGCTTTTGCACGCCAGTTTTTTCCCCAATTGATGTTAGTCCACAATCTTTCATGCAAATAATATATAAAAAGTTTGGCAGTAAGTTCTATGGCAGTGATAACAGAAGCGGTTTTCATCACTTCTTCTTGACTTTGTTTTGTAAATTCAGTAAAAACAAACCAACTTATGATAAATGTTGTAGCAGAGGCAATTATTCTCCAGCTAACGGCTTTAGCTAGACTTCGCCCAGGTGTATCCCAAGTTTTTTTATCTACTTTTTGTTGACCCATATATTGTTTTTCTAAAAAAATCAAAGATACAAAAATGTCTATCCAAAAAACTTCTTTATTTGCATCATGAATTCTGATGAAATGTGACCATTTAAACTAACGATTTCTTTACCGAAAATATAATCGTTGCCACCTTTAAAATCAAAAATTTCTCCGCCAGCATTTTTTACAATGAGGCTTCCTGCAGCTACATCCCAAGGGCTAAGGCCATATTCATAAAAACCATCATAACGACCACAAGCCACGTAAGCCAGATCCATAGCAGCAGTACCTAAGCGGCGTATTCCTCTGCTGTATTGCATTAAATATTCAAAGAATTTTAAATAATCTTTTAAACGATCATAATCATAATAAGGAAATCCAGTAGCAAATAAGGATTGATCAATAGTTTTGGTAGTTGATACTTTTATGATTTTTCCATTTAAGTACGAAGGAGCACCTTTCCATGTGTAGAAACATTCTTTCAGATTGGGTTCGTAGATAACACCAAGAACAATTTCATTATCATATTGTAAAGCCAGACTTACAGCGTATAATGGTACACCGTGAATATAATTAGTAGTGCCATCCAAAGGATCTATGATCCAATTATAATGGGTTCCTACTTTTTTACTTGTTCCTTCTTCGGCAATAAATCCCGATTCAGGCAATAAATCTGCTAAGGCGTCAACCAATTTTTTTTCAGCAGCTTTATCTACATAAGTAACCAAGTTATGAAGACCTTTTTCTTCTACATGTTCTTCATGTATTTTTGTTATTTCGGTCTTTAAAAACCTACCTATTTCTTTACTTAATGATACTACATTTTCTGTAAGGAGCTGTAAATCTTGAGTTTCCATTAACATTATTCTCTGTTTTTGATGTGTAAAGATACTAAAGCCCATTTAATATTTATTAGCATTGTCAATAGTTTTTCAACATTAATGAATAGACGTGGCTTTTAATAGCTGTGTGAGATTCAAATAATAGTTTTATATTTACACCACAAAAAACCAAAAAAATTCTATATACTATTAAAAATCAATTAATTAGCACTATTGTAGTGTGCTATTACAAAACATATTACTATTATGATAAAAAAAGTATTGGTAGCGAATAGAGGTGAGATTGCCATTAGGGTAATGCGCTCTTGTCGCGAAATGGATATCAGATCCGTTGCTGTTTTTTCGGATGCTGATCGTACATCTATGCATGTGCGATATGCGGATGAAGCCTATCATATAGGACCTTCACCATCAGCGGAGAGTTATCTTGTAATTGACAAGATTATTGAGGCAGCAAAAAAATCAGGAGCTGATGCTATTCATCCTGGATATGGATTTCTATCAGAGAATGCAGAATTTTCTGATCGTTGTAAAGCTGAGGGTATTACTTTTATTGGTCCCGATTCTTATGCCATAAATACAATGGGTGATAAGATTACAGCACGAAAAAAAATGATAGCCGCAAATGTGCCAGTAGTTCCGGGGACTACTGAAGCCATTACTAATGAGGATGATGCGGTAATAACTATTAAAGAAATAGGTTTGCCGGTGATGATTAAAGCCACAGCTGGTGGAGGTGGAAAAGGTATGCGCTTGGTTAAGGAAGAATCTATGATTTTAGAATCTATTCGTGGAGCTCGTTCCGAGGCCATAAATGCATTTGGTAATGGTGACGTTTATATTGAAAAATATATCGACTCACCTCATCATATTGAATTCCAGATATTGGCTGATAACCATGGTAATTGTGTTCATTTATTTGAGCGCGAATGTTCTGTCCAGCGTAGGCATCAAAAAGTAGTTGAGGAAACACCTTCTCCTATTATGACTGAAAAAGTTAGAGATGAAATGGGAAAACATGCAGTAGCCGCTGCTATGGCAGTAAACTATTCGGGAGCAGGTACTATTGAGTTTATTACAGATAACGATCTCAATTATTATTTTTTAGAGATGAATACACGTTTACAGGTGGAACATCCAGTTACCGAACGTGTTGTGGGAGTGGATTTAGTGAAGCAACAAATAAATATTGCCAATAATGAAGTTCTCAAAATAAAGCAGGAAGAACTACAGCAAAGAGGACATGCTATTGAGTGTAGGATTTATGCTGAAGATGCGGAGAATAATTTTATGCCTAGTCCTGGTGTGATTAAACATATGACAGAACCTCTAGGTTTAGGTATTCGTCATGATGGATATGTGTATGAAAACTATGAAATTCCTATTTTCTATGATCCTATGATTTCTAAGCTGATAGCCTGGGCTGAAACTCGTGAAGAAGCCATTCAAAGGATGAAACGAGCTTTGTATAATTATAAAATTACCGGTATTAAGACTTCTATGAAATTTTTGGAGCGTATTATGGATACTCCAGATTTTAAGAATGGAATGTATAACACTCATTTTATTGAAGAGAATTTTGATTTCTTGATGCAAAAAGAAGAGTACGAAGGTGATAATGAAGATATGGCTATTATAACAGCTTTTATTAATTATACTGATCAATTAGAAAAAATTCAACCAGAGCCTATGACGAAAAATTTGGCTAAAAACTGGAAAGATTTTGGAAGAAAAAGAAGTTTATTAAGATTATAATCAAGCTCAAAAGAAAAATTATGTTAGAAGTAAAAGTAGGCGATAGATATGCTAAAGTAAAACTACTAAGTCGCGAAGGAAACAGTATTCAAATCAAGGTTGATGAAAAAATATATGACCTTGACATTGTGGAAGTGGAAAAAGGTATCTACTCTATTCTTAAAGACAATCGTTCCTATAATATTGAACTGGTACAGGGCGATTCTGCTAAATCATTTTTGATAAATACCTATGAAGAAAATTTTGAATTGGAAATAATTGATGCTGAGACTAGGTATTTGATGAATAGAGGTGGTGAAGATAGTGAAGAAGATGGACGTAGTATTTCGAGTCCTATGCCAGGAAAGGTGATAAAAATCTTGGTAGAAGTAGGTGATGAGATTCCGGAAGGAACTACCGTTGTGATTGTTGAAGCTATGAAAATGCAAAGTGAATACAAAGTAAAAACCGATAGAATAGTAACTGAAATCCTAGTTAAAGAAGGTGATGCAATAGATGCAAATCAGCCATTGGTAAATGTGGAATAAGGGTTTTAATTTTAAAAATGAATAAGATGAATACTAGACAAGAAAAACTAAGTCAATTAGAAGATAATATAAAAGAAGCCGAATTAGGTGGCGGTCAAGCCAGAATTGATAAGCAACATAAAGTAGGTAGAAAAACGGCTAGAGAACGAATTGATGATTTGATGGATAAAGGAACTTTCGTTGAGTTAGATAAATTTGTTACTCATCGTGCCCATGATTTTGGAATGGAAAAGAATAAATTCCTAGGTGATGGAGTAGTAACCGGATATGGTAAAATTGATCGTCGTTTGGTTTATGTTTTTGCACAAGACTTTACTGTTTTTGGCGGTTCTTTAAGTCGTGCTAATGCCGATAAGATTATCAAAGTAATGGATTTGGCTTTAAAAATGGGAGCCCCTATCATTGGTTTGAATGATTCTGGTGGTGCTCGAATTCAAGAAGGGGTGGAGAGTTTGGCAGGTTATGCCGATATTTTTTACCGCAATGTGATGAGCTCAGGTGTTATACCTCAACTTTCTGCCATATTAGGTCCTTGTGCTGGAGGAGCTGTGTATTCTCCTGCTATTACTGATTTTATAATGATGGTAAAAGAAACCAGTTATATGTTTGTGACTGGTCCAGAGGTGATAAAAACAGTTACCCACGAAGAGGTTACTCAAGAAGAATTGGGTGGTGCCATGACTCACAATAGCAAAAGTGGTGTAGCGCATCTCACTGCCGATGATGATGAACAAGCTATGATGATGCTTCGTGAATTATTGAGCTTTTTACCTTCCAATAATATGGAGGATCCACCTATGAAAGTTTGTACTGATGATGTAAATCGTTTAGATAATTCTTTGTGTGAGCTTGTGCCAGTAGATCCAAATAAACCTTATGATATTAAGGAATTAATATTAAAAGTTGTAGATCAAAAGCACTTTTTTGAAATACAACCACATTATGCTCAAAATATTGTAGTGGGATTTGCCAGAATGGGTGGTAGATCTGTAGGTATAGTAGCTAATCAACCAGCTATGTTGGCAGGTGTTTTGGATATTAATGCTTCAACAAAAGCGGCACGTTTTGTACGTTTTTGCGATGCTTTTAATATTCCATTGATAACCCTTGAAGATGTTCCTGGTTTCTTACCTGGAACGGCTCAAGAATATGGGGGAATTATTAAACATGGAGCTAAATTGCTTTATGCTTTTGCAGAAGCCACTGTGCCAAAGATTACATTAATAACTCGAAAAGCCTACGGTGGTGCTTATGATGTAATGTCGAGTAAGCATATTGGTACTGATGTTAATTTTGCTTATCCAACAGCTGAAATTGCAGTAATGGGTCCTGATGGTGCAGTAAATATTATCCATAAAGGTAGATTGAGTGAAGAGGAAAGGGCTAAGGCAGTTGATGAATACCGTAAAAACTTTGCTAGTCCATATAAAGCTGCTCAACTGGGTTATATCGACGAAATTATTAAGCCTAACGAAACTCGTATGAAGTTGATTCAGGCTTTAGAAATGACTCAAACGAAATCAAAGCAAAACCCAGCTAAAAAGCATGGTAATATTCCTTTGTAGATAGGAATAATAGGGCATAAAAAAACACCTTCAAATAATTTTGAAGGTGTTTTTTTGTTTTCAGCTTTGCTATTATCCGTTCATAGATACTAAAAACTCTTCATTGGAATTGGTATGTTTTATTCTATCTCTAACAAATTCAATAGCTTCAACAGGATTCATATCGGCTAAGTGATTTCGTAAAATCCAAATACGTTGTAAAGTTTCTTTGTCAAGTAATAAATCTTCACGACGAGTGCTTGAAGCCACAATATCAATGGCAGGATAAATTCGTTTGTTAGATATTTTTCTATCCAATTGAAGTTCCATATTACCTGTGCCTTTAAACTCTTCAAAGATCACTTCATCCATTTTAGAACCAGTTTCTGTTAGAGCAGTGGCGATGATAGTTAAAGAACCTCCATCCTCAATATTACGAGCAGCTCCAAAGAATCTTTTTGGTTTTTGTAATGCATTAGCTTCTACACCACCGGATAACACTTTTCCTGAAGCAGGTGAAACTGTATTATAAGCACGTGCCAGTCGAGTAATAGAGTCAAGTAATATCACTACATCATGACCACTTTCTACCATTCTCTTGGCTTTCTCTAAAACAATGTTGGCAATTTTTACATGACGGTCAGCCGGTTCGTCAAAAGTAGAAGCAATAACTTCTGCATTTACACTTCGTGCCATATCTGTAACTTCCTCAGGACGCTCATCAATTAATAATATGATAAGATATGCTTCGGGATGGTTAGCTGAAATGGCATTGGCAATATCTTTTAATAATACTGTTTTTCCAGTTTTAGGTTGTGCTACAATTAATCCTCTTTGACCTTTACCGATAGGTGCAAATAAGTCAATTAATCGAGTTGAGATACTGCTATCCTTATGAGCGGTTAAGTTAAATTTCGTTTCAGGGAAAAGAGGAGTGAGGTAATCAAAAGGAATACGATCTCTAATTTGATCAGCGGTTTTTCCATTAATGGTCTCAATTTTTATTAAAGGAAAATATTTTTCACCATCTTTTGGAGGACGTATACTCCCTCTCACAGTATCACCAGTTCTTAAACCAAAAAGTTTGATTTGAGATTGTGAAACATAAATATCATCAGGAGAGTTTAGATAGTGATAATCTGATGAGCGAAGAAAGCCATAACCGTCAGGCATAATTTCTAAAACACCTTCGCTACTAACTATACCATCAAAATCATATTTTGGTTTTTGTTCTTCACGGGTTTCTTTACTCTTAGGGTTAGGACGTCTATCTTGACTGCGATCTTGACTTGGTCTTGGTCGTGGTGTCCTGTCAGATTCTTTCTTCACATCGCTTTGCTCTTGTTCTTTAGTGTCTTTTGACCTATCAACAGGCCTCGGACGTGGTTTGCGTTCACGATTATCCTTATTGTCTTCTTTTTTTTCTGTTTCGACAGAACCACCTCCTGCATCTTGCAATTCTTCAATAAGACTATTGCTTTCTTTTGATTTTTCTGGAGTTCTCTCTGTATTTTTTTTCTTGTCTAAGGGTTTCCTTTGTGGCTTTCGCACATCAGTTTTATCCTGATTTGTTGGTTTGCGATCTTGTGATTTTGTGTTCTCTTTATGATGTTGCTTTCCTTGTTTTGAAGAATCCTCTTTTGAAGAATCCTCAATACGAGCTTTGGCATCAGCTTTTTCTTTATTACTAGATCCCTCTGGCGTTTTGTTTACCCTTATACGTGATTTTCTTTGAGGTTTAATATTCTTTTTTTCATCTTTAAGCACTTCGGGAGAAGGATGTAGTGCCTGATGATCGAGAATCTTATAGATAAGATCCTGTTTTAATAGTTTTTCTGCTTTTGGAATTTGTAATTCTTTGGCAATAGCTTTTAAGTCTAATACTTTTTTGCTACTAAGTTCAATAATATCGTACATAATGAAATTTATGATTTACTAAAATTCTTTAAAAATAAAATACCGGATTTTAAAATTATCGAATGAATTTTTTTTGTTAGGATGTCTCTCCATTTTTATGAAAAGAGATACCCGCTAGGAATATGCTGCAAATATAACATTTTTTATAAAATGAAAATATTTTCATAGGAATTTTTTCTTTTTAAAATTACAAATATCTTTGTAGGCAAAAAAAATAGTTATGATACAACGGATTCAAAGTATATATTTATTTCTTGCAATAGTAGCTGCGGCACTGATGTTCTTCTTTCCATTAGCTGAATTTTATGGAGATAGTAATTTCATTTTGTATATTTATGAAATACAATTTTCTGATCCTGATCCCACTTTAGCCTTAAGCCCTTACTTCTTAATGCCTCTTATGGGTTCAGTAATTCTAATTATACTGTTAAGCATCATTGCTTTATTTTCTTATAAAAACAGGAAGCGACAGTTGATAATAATAAAGATAGCTATGGGCTTAACTTTAGTATTGCTTGCTGGTTACTTCTTTGGGTATATGAGTTTGCTCGAAAAAAATGTTGGAAATATGCCACAATATGAGTTTGCAAGTTTTATGCCAGCTGCTGTCTTTCTTTTTTTATTATTAGCCACTAAGGGAATACAAAAAGATGCAAAACTTATAAAATCAATGGATCGATTACGCTAAATTATACTTTTCGAGGGATATCAAAAACTTCCAAGTCATCTATTTTCCCTTGATGCAATGTAAATCGTATGCATGTGATAGATCTGTGAATACCGTTATTACCGGCAGCTCCGGGATTAATATGAAGCAGATTTCGTTTTTTATCTGGCATTACTTTTAATATGTGAGAATGTCCGGAGATAAATATATCAGGTTTTTCTTTATCAATAATTTTACGAGCTTCTGGAAAGTATCTCCCAGGATAACCACCAATATGGGTCATATATATCTTCATTCCTTCTATAAGGAATATTGCATTTTTAGGATGTTGTATTCTTATAATACTAGCGTCAATATTTCCGTAAACAGCCCTTGTTTTAGCATGTTTGGCTAATTCAATAATAATGTTTTCGCTACCAATATCACCTGCATGCCATATTTCATCGCAATTTTTTAAAAACGTAAGAACCTTTGGATTAAGAAAGGAATGTGTGTCAGAAAGTAATCCTATTTTTATCATCAGTATCGTGTATTCCCAAAGTTTACTGTAATGTTATAACAGCTTCTTACATATTTTCCATTTTGTTTACCAGGTTCAAATTGAAGCATTTGCATTAAGCGTATGGCTTCTTCTGTGCAACCACCACCTACACCCTGTATTTCTTTAAAATTATTGATTCTGCCACTGGCCTCTACCACAAATTCTAACTCCACAATTCCTTTTATTCCTTGTTTTAAGGCTGCATCTGGTATTTTAATATAGTCTCGAATAAAGTCAAATATTTTCACTTCCTTGTCTTTGTATTTTATGACTACTGATTTCTCCAATTCGTCTGATTTAAAAAGATAAAGTGAAGTATCATAAGGTATGTATTTATTGGGTGGTATTTTATAGCCTCTTCTTTTTACTAATTTTTCAAATTTTTTATATTTAAATTTTCGAGAAACATGCATTTTCATAGCTGCTACTTGACCATCTTTAGTTCCAGGAATCCAAATGTAGTGTTTAAGTAAAGAAATATATGCGCTATCTAGTTGAGGATGTATGCTCTTTGCCACAATAAACTCATAGGCTTTTCCTTGAGTATCTATTATAAAACTGATTTTGCATTCTCCATCAAAGTCCTTTGCTTTTTCTGGATAATAAAACTCCTGATCGTAAACCAATTTTTTATTAAAACTGCCGCCTAAAAGTTCTGGTGGATAGGTGATAAATTGAGCTTGCGTAATCAGGCTACAAACAATAATTATGAATAGTAAAAATGATTTTTTCATGGTAATTATTTTGATATTCAAAACTAATAAAAAAAATGGCATAAATATTGGTTTATGTTAAGTTTTAATAAAAAGGATATCTATGAAAAATGTTCAACTATTTATAATAACCATCATAAGTTTGGTTTTTTTGGCTTCTTGTGCCACTTCTAACAAGATCGATAAGTATAATAACGCATCAAGTTATGTTGATGATTTTCCTGATCATTTTATGCAATATCAAATTTATCATCAAAATGATAGTTTATCCGAATTATCAGTGAGGATAGATGCCGAAAAGATTCCAAGTTTAAAAAAGAAACAAGTAGATGTGTATAGCTTGATGCGTTTAACATTCGGTGTTTACACTTCGATGAATAAACAAGATATTGTGCAATCCGCTTCTTATAAGTTAAGTGATATTATAGCTTATGAAGATATTAATAAAGCGGCTTCTGAAATACAAATCCCTTTGCATATAGAGGATAATAAACACTATGTTGTTTTGCTCAGTGTTCAGGACCAAGTGAATAAGCGTAATTATTTCAAGCTTATAAGAATAGATAAGAATAAAAACAGCGCTGAAAATTTCCGTTTGCTAAATGAGAATAATACTACTTTTTGGGGAAATTGGATTGAACCCAAAGAAAGAATAAAACTCCAATATAGGTATGCAAATATCCCAAGTGTTTTAGTAGATTACTATAAAGCAGAATTTTCTCCGGCAATTCCTCCATTTGTAGAGAATATATCCAATGACATTGGTGAAAAAAAGCCTTTTGAACAATATGAAATTGCCTTATCTCAAGGATATTCTTCGTTAATTCAACCTCCACATAAGGGCGTTTATGCCATAAAGGATGAGAATCAGAGCAATTATATTAAAGCTTTTCCACAATTTTATTCAGATTATCCTTTAAAATTAACTGATGCACAAAAAGTTTTTACACTCAGATATTTAAACAATAAAAAAGAATTTAAATTGATGTTACAAGATGAAGCCAAGCACACTGTTGAAGAGTTTTGGTTTTTTGAAGATAGGACAAAAGAAAGAAGTGCGGAAATGATGGGGAGCTATTATGCTCGAGTCATTAGAGCAAATCAGCTTTTTACTACTTATAAAGAAGGATGGAAAACAGACAGAGGGATGATTTTTATGGTTTATGGACCACCTGATTTTGTTTATAATGAAGCTGATAGAGAAATCTGGGAATATGGAGATGAAGCCGATTATAATAATCTTAGATTTGAATTTATTATTCAAACATCATCATTTAATACCCAAGAATTTATTTTGTTAAGGAGTGATTCCTTTAGGGAATCCTGGTATTCAGCTGTGGAAAACTGGCGGAATAAATAGGAAGTACAGTATAAAAATAAATATTTAGTTGGTATAAGACTTTCAGTTTCTGCAAATTTTTGGTTTAAAAAACAATTAGGAGATAACAATGTTTTGACTATTTTTGATAATGAAAAAGTAATAAAAACCGGTCAACACTAATCAGGGATGTTCAATTCTGACTTCTAACCCAGTTAGGATTAAAATAGAAACGAGTTTTATTCGTAAAAA
>JAOZUW010000015.1 GCA_029938465.1 Bacteroidales bacterium
GTAATTACTATATTTGGAGTCCAAGCTGTTACACAACTACTTGCATTCCTTACAGAAACAGGATAACTACCTGGAGCTAAACCATTAAAAACTCCAGTTGTATTGGAATAATCACTACCATCAATACTATAATTTAACCCAGAAGGGCCTCCTGTTGTACTAACTGTAATTGTTCCATCATTTGCTCCATTACATTGCACATCTGTTGAAGATACACTTGTAATTGTGAAAGATTCAGGATCTACCACTGTTACCGTAGCTGTACAGTTACTAGAATTAGAGTTATTATCTGTTACAACTAATGTTACCGTATGATCGCCAACATCACTACAAGTATAAGAAACGGAAGCACCTCCATCAATAGTTAAACTAGCAATTCCACAAGCATCACTTGAACCATTATCAACCTGTGCTGCGGTTACATTTGCGTTACCGCTAGCATCAAGATTTACTGTAATATCTTGACATACTGCAATAGGATTTACATTGTCTGTAATTATTATATTTTGAGTACATTGACCTATATTTCCAGCAATATCGGTAGCTGTCCAAGTAACAATAGTGGTACCTACTGGATAGGTATCTGAAGCATCAGCTGTTCCATTATAATCATTTATTGCATCTAAACATGATATAAACTGTTGGATCCAATCAGTGGAAGCATCCATATTTGTAAGGGTTCCATCATGATTACCAACGGCAATATCATCAGCTGTTAAACCAGAGCCATCATTAAAATTCCAAAAACTTAATAAGTCTGTTTCGGATCCATTAAGCTCCGTACAAAAATCCAAATGAGCTAAAATTTCTGCTGGGCTAAGTGCTTTTGTCCATACACCTACATCTCTAATTTTACCAAAAAATCTATTTGCAGTTTCCCCAAGATCGGTTTCTCCACCAATGGAAGCGGGACCAATATCAGTTCCCCAGGTGCCTGGATCAGCCATACTAGCTACTTCTACACCATCCACGTAAATATAACGCATGCTATTGGCAATATCTGCTACTGCTACAACATGATGCCATGTATTATTTGATATCACTGCATTTGCATCCAAAATAATATTTGTCATTCCTCTTGAATAGAAACGAATGGAACCAGCTCCACCATCACCTATACTTAGTGCATAGCCATTGGTATTGTTTTCGTCATCACAAAAAACACGTTGTCCCATTTTTGCATTATCATTAGTATAAATCCATGCTTCTATACTAAAACTTGGCATAGGATTAGTATTAGGAAAACTACTCACTTCTACATAATCATTTATTCCATCAAAACTCAAGGAATATCCTTGATAAGCCCCACCAATATCCATAACCGTTGGAGCTACAACACTAACTAATGCATCACAAGATGCTGCATCAACATTTTGTGATTGATTTGCAGAACATGTTATAGTAGGAGAAGTAACATCGTTTACATTTACCGTATAAGTAGCAATACTTGAAACATTATTACTATCTCTAAACCTAAAATTAAAACTTCCTTGATCATTACCGATATCACCATCGGCCACATAAATAACATTAAAAGCGGCATCAGTAACATCATCTCCTACAGCAATTGGTGTAACACCATCAGATTGAAGAAGGTAACCTGATACTGGCAAAGATGTAATTGTGGCTATAAGCGGACTACCATCACCACCTGTAGATAGCAGTCCAGCATTTGCCTGCGCTCCTAATTCTACAGTCATAGCTAGAGGAACAGCTACCAATGGTGGTACATTACTAGTATGGAATTGCCATATCTCTGACCAAGTTACATCTCCAACAGCATTATAGGAATATACTTGCCAATAATAATCTCTATTATTGGTTAAAGCCTGAAAATATGTTGTATCAGTTAAATCAACAGAGGTATGTACAAGTGGCGACATATCAGAATGTTGTGAAATCAATACTTTATAGTGATGAGCATTGGAAGGTGTTTCCCATAAAAAATTTACATTCGGGTTTACTGTAGAACCATTAGCCGGAATTACAAGTTGAGTTATACCAGCTCGAGGGTTTACACCCACTAAAAGAATACCTTCATAAACTGCATTACCATCGCAAGCACCAAGTGTATCGTTACCACTATCATAGGTATAATGTATGGCTTTACCACTTTCAACTGCACCTGGAGTATTAAAGGAGCATTCCACTCCAATAGTTCCATCAATATTTTCAACACCAATACTTGCAGAACCTCCACTTGATCTATTAGATAGAGGATCAACAATACTTCTATATTGAAATTGGACATCATTAGAACCTTCGTATAAAATAATCTGAAAAGTCCCTAATAAAACAGGATCATTCCAAAAACCCATATTAGTAAACTGGACAATTGTTTTTTGAGTTCCAGAAGCTCCAATTGTGGCATACATTATATCACCTTCATCTTTTAGCTCAATATCATCCCAGAATGGTGCAATAAAGTTATCAATTTTGTCACGAGAACCATTATTTGGCCCAGTAGAGGGAATATGACGGTTAGTTTCTTGGTTTGGAGTAAGGTCTTCAATTCCTGTACCAAAAGTAATCATACCATTAGAAGTTACATAGAACTGGGTGTAAACATTCCCATAAAATTCAAAACTAAAACCTATAGGCAACGGACCCCACCAAGTATCGTCATGATACTCATCAGCTGCAGTTTGCGGATCATTATTTAATCCACTATACCAATCGCTTGCCGAAGGTATAATACCAAGAACCTCAGTTTCAGGAGGTAAATTACCCCTAACACCATGATCTCCTTGAATATTCCAAGAATGATCATTACCACTTTTTTGGGTAGTATTTTTGGTTATTGAATCGCTTTTAGGAGAAAAGGCGAAAACTGATGATGTACTGATAAATAGTAAAAGCCCAATTAGGACAACGAAGTAAGTAAATTTTGATTTCATCTGACTTATTTTAGATCATGTTATTTTTTCTTGCCATATACAAAACACAATAACTATCTAACAGAGGTTTCCCAATGTTATATAGCTTGTGTGTTTAAGTATGATTATAGCTTTATATTTTTTAAACAATGCCTTCTTTCTTTATCAATAAACAAAGTAGACATTGTATTGTTCTTTAAAATATAGTGTTCAACTAGTTTCTCACTAGTAGTCAATCAGATAGAGATACGTTAATAAATACAAAACAAACATATAGTTTATTTACACTAATCTATATCCTAAACAAAAGATTTATCACCAAGCTTTTGTTGATATTCTTCTACGGTAAGAGGCTTGTTTTGTTACATAAAAAAAGACTAGTCATTTGAGTATAAAAGAGTAGGAGATAAATAGTAGTTTATAGTTCTTCTTTGAGCAACCAAGCTTCGTTATTATGGTTGGTTTGATACCATCGTAATTGCGCTACTGCTTTACTACGATTGGTGAAATTTCCAAGGCTTACTCTGTATAAACCACTGGCATTTTGACCTGCAATATAGGATTTAAAACCATCACTTTCGAGCTTCTTTAAAAGCTTAATTGCAAGATCTTTATGACTAAATGCACCACATACAATATGGTATTCACCAGGAGCAAAAACAGGGGCTTCGTCATATACAATTTCTGCTGCAGAAGTGGCCTTTTTTTCTACACTTGAATCTTTACTTTCAATAGGCTTTTCAAGAAAGGTATTATTCGTTCTAACAGCTAGTGTTTCTTCTGTCTTAGCTACACTCTTCTCCTTAAGAGGTTGTTGAATATCGACAATAGCTGCAGTTTGTTGGTAAGTATTTGATATTTGGTCCTTTGCAAAATAGCCGAAAACACTTAAAAGCATCAAAGGAAGCGCTATAGCTGCTATCTTTTTAAACAATGGGACTTGTGATTTTAATTTTTTCTTGGCTTCCGGATGTAACAGAATAACAGGCTCATATTCTTTTCTTCTTTGAATGCGAGGAGCAATAATATCTGGCAAACCAAAATATTCATCGGCATAGTTAACAGAGAGATCAGCAGAAAATGAAATAATACCCTGAGAATTTTGCGACAAAACACCCAACTTGTCAAAAGATATCTGATGCCCACTTTCTAATTCACGCTGGCAAAATTCAGAAAAAACATCTATCAAATGCATAGCATCTTTATAGGACAAATGAATTTCTTTGGCTAAACTATGTGCCAGAAGTCCATCATTATCCTTTAACTGGGTGTTAAAAGCAATATGACGTCCTGGAGATTGCAAACGATTGGATAGCGCATGAATACTGGCTCCATGAAAATGAGTAAGGAAACCACCCAACCCAGGGATGATAACCAATTCATGTTTACGAACCATTTGACCAATATATGCTGCTATGTCTATCATATTATGCTGCTAAAGTAATTTCAAAAGTGATTAAAATCAAGTTTTGTTTGTAAGTTTTAATAAATCCTCCGGTGTATCAACAGATAAGGCTTCTATTTCGGTAATTTTCATATCTATTTTATAATCAGCCGAAAGCCATCGAAGCTGCTCTAAAGATTCTATTTTTTCAAGTTTAGCTAGAGGTAATTTTCCTATTTCTCTTAAAATATCTGTACGATATGCATAAAGCCCAATGTGCTTATAAAAATTGGCATGCTCAAGATAATCATCTGATTTCACACCTCTTACAAAAGGGATAACAGCTCTACTAAAATATAAAGCTTTACCGCTTTCTCCAATAACAACCTTTACGTTATTAGGGTTGAAAAGTTCCTCTTTTTTTCCAATTTTTTTTGCCAAACTGGTTATTTGTGTTTCCTTATTATTGAAGGAATTACTAAGCATCTCAATTTGAGAAGGATCGATAAAAGGTTCATCACCTTGAATATTTATAAGCACATCATAAGTTTCATTTTGCCTTTTTAATACTTCAATGCATCTATCCGTTCCACTGGGATGATTTACTGATGTCATTTCCACTTCTCCTCCCCATTCTTTTACATGATCGTAGATACGTTTATCATCTGTAGCTACTACTACTTTAGATAAAGATGGTGCTTTAGAAGCTTGCTCATACACCCTTCTTATCATGGACTTCCCATTAATATCTGCCAAAGGTTTCCCGGGGAAACGTGTGCTGGCATATCGAGCCGGAATGATTCCTATTATTTTCATAAGGAAAGCTTAAAACAAACCATGAATTTCTGCATTTATCTTATCGATAACCATTCCCAAATCTTCAGGGTTATTTGTAAAATCTATTTCATTCACATCAATTATTAGTAGCTTTCCTTTATCATAAGAGGAAATCCATTCCTCATACCTTTCGTTAAGCTTCTTCAGATAATCAATTCTTATGGTTTCTTCATAATCTCTTCCTCGCTTGGCAATTTGACTCACTAAGGTAGACACATCAGCACGTAAATAGATTAACAAATCTGGTGCATCAATAAATGAACTCATCAACTCAAATAATGATATATAATTATCAAAATCACGAGTAGTCATCAGGTTCATCTGTTGCAAATTAGGTGCAAAGATATAGGCGTCCTCATAAATTGTTCTATCTTGAATAACGGTACTGTTGCTTTCTCTAATTTCAACTACCTGTCGGAACCTACTATTTAAAAAGTACACTTGAAGGTTAAAAGACCAACGTTTCATATCGTCGTAAAAACTATCCAGATAGGGATTATCATCTACACTTTCGTAATAAGCTTTCCACTTCATCTGTTTGGCTAATAAGCGGGTTAAGGTTGTTTTTCCTGAGCCAATATTTCCTGCAATAGCTAAATGCATATTCTTTTGTTTAAGTATTAATATATTTTATCTAAGGAATAGATTAATAATCCATCATTAGTGAGAAAACTTATTCTCATAGGGTTGATATCAGATGCTAAAGACCAATCTTTAAAGCCCAATACCGGCAAGGGATTATAGGATTCTTTTCCTGTTTTTAAATCATGAACTATCAATGTACTACTGGTGGTATAAAAAAGTAAATCTTTATGTACCTGTATTTTCTGTAGTCCCATTAATGGTAAAATTCTTACAAAACTACCATTTTCATCGAAAATATAGACACCTGTAGCCGGATTGTTAATAAAAAGTCTGTTTTCTTCCATGATCATAAAATTAGGATTGGGTTCTTCATCCATTATCTGATCTAAAGCATCAGCTTTAAAATCAATTTGATTGTTATGATCTAAAAGAATAATATCAGTAGTATTTTCATCATAAACCCAATAGGATTCATTATACTCATCTAAACAAACCAAAGATGTAAAAGTAAGGTTTAAATCATCAAGAGATACAGGCTCAGGTCTGGTATTTAAAGAATAAATACTTAAGGAACCTGCCATTCCTAATTCTTGATTTAAAAACTGCACATAGGCATACTCCTTATAATATAACAGAATACGGCGAGGATCTTTTGCATCAATACAAGTGATTGCGCCTTGAAACATAGGATAATAGTGAGCCAAAAACTTTCCATCCATATCCAGTTTGGTCAACTTAGATCTGGCAGCAATCATCATATTTCCTCTATCATCATTGCCGATCATATCACCCTTATAGGTTGCAGTAGCAGTTAGAGTAAAGACATATTCTTGTTGCGCAAATATAGCTCCTATATTCAGCAATAAAATAGCCATTAACAAATATGTTTTCTTAATCATGGACTAGTTTTTTTATTTCATCCAAAAATGCACGTTCATCAGTCATTCGTGGGACTTTATGTTGCCCGCCTAATTTCCCTTTTTCTTTTAGCCATTGATAAAAGATTCCTTTGGGCATTTCACTAACAACAGGAGGCTGAAGCACCATGTTTTTATATCTTTTGGCTTCATAATCAGAGTTTTGGGATTTTAATGCATTATCTAATGCATCGGCAAAAACAGCTTTGTTTTGGGGTATTTTTGCAAACTCAATGAGCCATTCATGGGTTAATGGTTTACCATTCTTATCAAAAACTGGGCCTACTATATATTCATCAACTCTTGCGTCACATTTACGACAAGCAATATCCAATGCTTTTTCAGCATTATCTAAAATCAACTCCTCTCCTACCAAATTAATAAAATACTTGGTACGACCTGTAATCACAAAACGATATGGATCTAATGAAGTAAATTTTATAGTATCTCCAATTTTATAACGCCATAAACCAGCATTTGTTGAAATGACTATAGCATAATTTACAGCTTTTTCTACTTCCCATAAAGGTATAACTTTTGGGTTTTCTTTATCAATCTCAGCTAAAGATATAAACTCATAGAAAATGCCGTAATCCAGCATCAACAACATTTCTTTGCTATGGCTAAGATCTTGAATACCAAAAAAACCTTCAGAAGCACTATATGTTTCTTGATAATTTATACCTTCTTTACCTATAAGACCCTCAAACTCTCTTTGATAGGGATCAAATTTTACACCCCCATGTATAAAGAGTTCCAGATTAGGCCAGACTGCCTTTATATTTTTCTCGTCACTTATTTCCAGTATTTTTTTTATAAGTAGCATCGTCCATGAGGGAACTCCCGAAATAGTAGTTACATTATGCTGCATAGTGGTCCAAGCCATTTTTTCAATTTTACTCTCCCATTCATCCATCAAAGCTATCTCCAGATTTGGAGTTCGAAGAAACTGCGCCCAGAAAGGTAAATTTTGAATAATAATTGCTGATAAATCACCATCATAATATTCCTCACTATTCACTTCAGAGATATTATGGCTACCTCCCATAGCAATACTTTTTCCATCAAATATTAAAGTGTCAGGATTATTATTTACATAAATAGAAAGTAGATCTTTACCTCCTTTAAAATGACATTCTTCTAATGCATCCTTACTCACTGGAATATACTTACTTTTACCTGCTGTTGTTCCTGAAGATTTTGCAAACCATTTAATATCAGATGACCAAAGAATATTCTGCTCCCCTTTTCTTAACCTGTCTATATATGGTTTTAAACTCTCATAATCATTTATGGGTACACGTTGTGCAAATTGATGAGGGTTTTTTATACTACTATAATCATATTTTTTACCCCACTCGGTATTTTTTGCAGCAAACACTAATCTTTTAAACCACTCATTCTGAACATCATGAGGATATTTCATAAAAAGCTCAATCTGATGAATTCGCTTTTTCATAATCCAGGTAATCACAGAATTTATGAGGGCCATTTTGTTTGGTTTTTAATGCATCAAATGTACATTAATTTTTTTATTTATATATCCTCCCTTAACTTCTTATCATTCTCTAGAGTGATGAGCAAATCCAATACTCAACTGTATTTAAAAAAGAGATTATTTGGACACTATTTATGCGAAAAAATAGTTGGAACTTTCAGAAAAAAATATACCTTTGTAGGGATAATTTATTCATAATGAAGAATCATATTATTCGTCCTGAACAATATGGGGTTCTCTCGCCCTCGCGAGATTTGAAATCTGTCATTTTAACTTTACAAATTAATTACAGATGAAGAAAAATGTATTAATCATTGGTGCCGCCGGAAGAGATTTTCATAATTTCAACACTTATTACCGTGGCAATGAAACTTACAATGTAGTAGCCTTTACAGCAGCTCAAATTCCTGATATAGATGGCAGGAAGTATCCAACAGA
Source organism: Bacteroidales bacterium (assembly GCA_029938465.1). Taxonomy (GTDB): domain Bacteria; phylum Bacteroidota; class Bacteroidia; order Bacteroidales; family UBA12170; genus UBA12170. Next base: position 8,536 of record JAOZUW010000015.1, read on the forward strand.
ATTAGCTGGGGATTTATACCCAGAAGGCATTCCAATTTATACTGAAGATAATTTAGAAAAATTAATTGCAGATTTAAAAGTAGACGATTGTGTTTTTTCTTATAGCGATGTCCCTTACCCAAGAGTGATGAATATGAGTGCCAGAGTTAATGCAGCAGGCGCTAACTTTATTCTTTTAGGTCCAAAAGATACTATGGTGAAAAGCACTAAGCCTGTTATAGCTGTTGGTGCAGTTCGTACTGGATGCGGGAAAAGCCAAACCTCTCGTAGAGTGATCGAGCTTTTAATGGAAAAAGGCTTAAAAGTTGTAGCCATTCGTCATCCAATGCCTTATGGTGATTTGGTAGCTCAAAAAGTACAACGTTTTGCCACAATAGAAGATTTGGCTAAGCATAAATGTACAATTGAAGAAATGGAAGAGTATGAACCCCATGTAGTTCGTGGAAACGTTATTTATGCCGGTGTAGATTATGAAGCCATTGTAAGAGCAGCCGAAAACGATCCAGATGGATGTGATGTAGTACTTTGGGATGGAGGAAATAATGACTTCCCATTTTATGTACCTGATTTAAATATCACAGTTGTAGATCCACACAGACCAGGTCACGAACTCAATTATTATCCCGGGGAAGTAACATTAAGAATGGCTGATGTGGCTGTTATTAATAAAATGGATTCTGCTTCTCCTGAAAATATTCAAATAGTACGAGAAAGCATTGCTAAAGTAGCACCGAATGCTATCGTGGTAGATGCAGCATCTCCGCTTAAAGTCGATGACCCTTCTATTATTAAAGGGAAAAACGTATTGGTGGTTGAAGATGGCCCCACCCTTACACATGGCGAAATGAAAATTGGTGCCGGAACTGTAGCAGCTCTTAAATATGGTGCTAAAAAAATAATTGATCCTCGTCCTTTCACTGTTGGAAAACTTAGCGAAACTTTCCAAATTTATCCTAATATTGGTGAGTTATTACCAGCTATGGGTTATGGTGAACAACAACTCAAAGATTTGGAAACGACTATCAATAATACTGAATGTGATTCAGTAGTTATTGGCACACCTATTGACTTACAGCGTATTGTGAAGATCAATAAGCCTGCTACTCGTGTTTATTACGACTTGCAAGAAATTGGTCAACCCGATTTAGTTGGTGTTATTGATGACTTTGTTAAAAAATATAATTTATAAATAGGATGGCGGCTTTTTAGTCGCCATTTTTTTTACCTAAATTTACACCCTAAAAAAGCATAAAAGATGAAGAACAGAAGTTTAATTTCTATTAATGATTACAGCAAAGAAGAGCAACTAAAGATTCTGGATTTGGCTGAAGGCTTTGAAAAAAATCCTCGTCAGAATATTTTAAATAACAAAGTGATTGCTACCTTGTTTTTTGAACCTTCTACACGAACCCGTTTGAGTTTCGAAAGTGCTATTTCGCAATTAGGCGGGAAAATTATTGGCTTTACTGATGCTGCCAGTTCTAGTGTTTCTAAGGGAGAAACTCTTATGGATACTATCAAAACTGTAGCCAACTACTCCGATCTTATCGTTATGCGTCATCCACTAGATGGCAGTTCACGATGGGCTAGCGAAGTAGCGGATGTGCCTATCATTAATGCTGGTGATGGTGCTAATCAACACCCAACTCAATGTTTGCTTGATATGTATTCTATCCGAAAAACCCAAGGAAGCCTTGATAATATTCATATAGCTTTTGTAGGTGATTTAAAATACGGACGTACTGTTCATTCTCTTGTTATTGCTTTGTCACAATTCAATACAACTTTTCATTTGGTTTCTCCTGATGAGCTAAAACTTCCTAGTGCAGTAAAAAAATATATTAAAGATGCTGGCTTAAATTATCATCAATATACTGATATGAATGAAGTAATGGATAAAGTAGATATCCTGTATATGACTCGCATACAAAAAGAGCGTTTTGCCGACCCCATAGAATACGAAAAAGTAAAAAACTCTTATATTCTTAAGAATGAAATGATGGAAAATACCAAAGAGAATATGCGCGTTCTTCATCCATTACCCCGAGTTAACGAAATAGAAGAAGCCGTAGATCAAAATCCAAAAGCCTATTATTTTCAACAGGCATTAAATGGTGTTTATGTGAGAGAAGCCCTTTTAGCCTCTACATTAGGATTAATTTAATAGGAAAAAAGAAAAAATGGAAAATAAAAGAACAGAATTGAAAGTTTCAGCCTTAGAAAATGGCTCGGTAATAGATCATATTCCTGCAACAAGTTTGTTTCAGGCGATAAGAATACTAAAATTAGACGAATTAGATAATCAAGTGTATTTTGGCACTAATTTAAGAAGTGATAAATTTGGCAGCAAAGGGATTATTAAAATTCGAGATAAGTATTTCAAGAAAGAAGAAATCAATAAAATTGCTTTGGTTGCTCCAACTGCTACTATCATCGAAATTAAAGATTATGAAGTTGTAAAAAAAGGCAAAGTGGATACTCCAAAAGTGGTAGAGAATTTTGTGAAATGCTTTAATCCTAAATGCATTACCAACCATCAGCATGTGCCCACAAAATTTACAGTCATTAATGATGGTGGAGCATTAAAACTACGTTGTCGATATTGTGAAAAAACGACTACCCAAGCTACTATGGAATTTAAATAGAATCTGCTGAATTAAATTTGAATAATAGACTAAAAAACTTGATTTACATTAAAAATACAAATCTCGTTCGCCATTTTTAATGCGTTCTATCCGTTCTTCTATCTCATCAACTCGTTGATAATCACCTAAATCATTAAGCTGCTTTGCAATTACTTCCCAACCTTTTTTTGCTGTGGAAGGCTCTGCATAATCCATAATATACTCTGCCAAGGTAAGTATGGCATTGGCGGAGCAATATCTTTTAATAAATCCAGGAACTGAGAATTCCATAAAATGTTCTCCTGTTCGTCCTAAACGATAACAAGCCGTACAAAAACTTGGTAAATAACTATCGTCAAGTAACTCATCTATCACATCGGCAAGGCTACGGTCATCATTAATTTTAAATTGTTCTTTATTTAGATTTTGTGCCTCAAACTGGCTTTCGTCTTGTGAATAATTCCCCAATTCTATCTTAGTTCCACCATCTATCTGTGACACACCATATCTAAGTACTTCTTTACGTATTTCTTTACTCTCTCTGGCTGTTAAAATCATCCCGGTATAAGGAACTGCCAATCGCAAAATAGCCACCAATCGTGTAAAATCTTCATCGCTTACTATATACTTATCCTCTTTATTAATCATAGCAGCATCTTGTAAACGAGGAAAAGAAATGGTATGTGGGCCTACATTATAACAAGCTTCTAAATGATTGGTATGCCTAACCAATGCAAGTACTTCAAAACGCCAATCATAAAGACCAAATAAAGCGCCAATCCCTACATCGTCAATTCCGGCTTCCATAGCACGATCAAGAGCTGTTAATCTTTTATGATAATCTTTTTTATGACCACCAAGATGATATTTTTTATAAGCCTCGGGATGATAGGTTTCTTGAAAAACCTGATAAGTACCGATCCCAGAATCTTTAATTGTTTTGAAACCTTCAATGTCTAATGGTGCTGCATTAATATTTACACGGCGAATTTCACCTGCACCCTTTTTAACACTATATACTAGATTTACCGTATGGGCAATATATTCGGGTGTATATTGAGGATGTTCACCATAAACCAAAATCAAACGCTTCTGTCCATTATCCTCCAAAGCTTCTACTTCTGTCACTATTTCTTCATCAGATAAGGTTTTTCGAATAGCTTCAGTATTTGATGCTTTAAAACCACAGTATTCACAATTATTTACACATTTATTTCCAATGTAAAGGGGTGCAAAAAGAACAATTCTATTCCCATACACCTTCTCCTTAAGAGTTCTAGCTCCTTGTTTAATCTCTTCAATTAAAACTGGATCTTTTGTATTAACCAATATGGCAGTATCTTGTAAATTAAGGCGCTCTTTATTTAATGATTTAGCAATAACAGCCCTTACATTTTCTGCTGTACTATGGGTATTTTCCAGTAATTGATCTATCTCTTTCACATCAATAAATGAATGCTGAGATTTATCTTCTATATTGTATTTTTCCGGAGTAAATTGCATATTAATATAATTGTTATTCAGTTAACAAAGATACATGTTTCTTCAATAAAAGACAATATTTAATCATCTTTTTGCAATATAACGAAAATATACATATTCCACCTAAAACAATAATCAGAGTAATGCCTAATCTATTCAGAATACTTCTATCATTTTTTTATATGAAGTATTAAAAGAATACTACATTTGTGATTATTTTTTAATTCATTATGCAAAACAAAACATTCTTTTCGAGCCTTCTTTTATTGCTTACAGCAGCTTTATGGGGTTTTTCTTTTGTGGCTCAACGGTCTGGTATGGATTATATTGGTCCTTATTTATTCAATGGTATCCGTTTTGCTTTAGGCAGCTTATCATTGGTTCCACTATACCTATACTTCCATAAAAAGTCTACAAAAAAGATTTCCCAAGTCAATACTTTAAAATCTGGTATTATATTGGGCTTTGTTTTGTTTGTCGCCGCAAGCCTACAACAGATTGGTATGCAATATACTACGGCAGCAAATGGCGGCTTTATCACTAGCCTATATGTAGTTATCGTTCCTTTAATACTAGTTCTATTCGGCCGTAAAATTCCTATCAATGTTATCCTAGGAGCAATTCTGGCATTAATAGGCTTATATTTTTTAAGCATACAGGATCAGTTACAACTTTCTTGGGGCGATACCTTAGTTTTATGGAGCGCATTATTTTGGGCTATTCATGTTATATTAATAGGTAAATATACTAGTCCAGGGACTGTAATTCTATTATCCATTATTCAATTTGCCACAACAGCCATTTTAAGCCTTATCGTTGCATTTATTACAGAAGATATTATCATTTCATCCATACAACAAGCAACACTACCTATTATTTATGGAGGCGTCTTTTCGGTAGGAATAGGCTATACACTACAGGCATTAGCACAAAAGAAAGTTAATGCAGAAACCGCTGCAATTATTCTTAGCTTTGAATCAGCGTTTGCCATGCTTGGGGGTTGGCTTATTTTAAGCGAACCCATAACTACACGCTCACTGTTTGGAGCCAGTTTAATGTTAGGCGGTATCATTATATCACAAATAAAAAAAACGTAGAATAAAATGAAAAATACTTTCAAATTTATATATCAGGTAAATATCTCTGACATCAACTATGGCGGGCATATGGGTAATGATAGGTCATTAAGTTTATTCCATGAAGCACGTTTGGCTTTTTTCAAAAGCCTGGAACTAAGCGAAATGAACATTGGTGAAGGACTAGGAATTATTATGAAAGATGCACAGGTTGATTTTTTGGCTGAAATATTTCATCAGGATGAATTAGAAGTGAGGGTAAGTTTGGGAGAAGTAAAAGGACTTCTTTTCTATATCAATTACGAAGTGGAAAGAACCAGTGACTCCAAGCAAGTTTTAAAAGGGAAAACAGGTATTTTAGCATTTGACTATTCTAAAAGAAAATTGGCTAAAGCACCACAAAGTTTTTTCAATAAAATAGAAGATATATATGGAATCTAAGAATAATTTCCGGAGCTTTTATCAGCAGTTTTTGATAAAATTACAGCACGCACAACAGGATAAAAACGCTAGTTCTTTTCATCAATTATCACAAATAATAGAACCAAAATGGCAAAGAGAAGAACAGGATTTGTATGTTGATTATTGCATTAAAAAAGCAAGCATTTATGCCTTATTTGGCGAAAATTTGGATCTTGACGACTGGATAAAAAAAGCGCTACAATTTTCTAATATTCAGCAACATATAAATATTTATGCCATATGGATAGATTTATATTGGAAACAAAGTTTAACAGTACAAGACGACAGTAAACTAAGAGCTATTATGAGTTCATTATATAATATCTCCACCATGGCTATCAAGGGAAAATTAAATAAATATGATCTTTTTGGATTTGTAGCCATACAAGCTTTTACTTTATCTTTTCTGGGGAAACAAGAAGAAATTAGTCAAATCATTTCTAAACTAAAATGGGATCCTATTCCTTCCAAATTATGTAACGATAAAACCAAGCTTAACTTCTTCTATGCCCATATTTACAAATTTATTGTAGTAGCCATTGAGCAAAGAAATAAAGAGTTAATGCAAAAATTGCTACTCCTCATCACAATCGACGATTCTATTTTACTCTCAAAGGCTCCATTCTTTCGAAAAGTAAACACAGTGATTATGGATATAGCAGACATAAGAAGTGAGTTTGCTTTGAATTTTAACACCTTTTACAAACAAAGAAAAACCTGGGCCGGTTTCCTTCCAAATTACAGCTTATTCACTATGATGATTGAAAAAGAAAACATAAAAGGATTACAATATTTCTTCTCAGGGTTTGACAGTGATCATATATAATGAAAACTAAAAAAGCTCCAAAAAGCAAATGCTTTTTGGAGCTTTTTTTGATATGCTTACTAATCTCTACAAAAACCAGCTTATCCCATTTCAAACGAGAAAGAGATTGGCGTTTTCTTGCAAATACTAATTAGAATTTGAAATCTACACCAACACTTACAGCAAATGTTTCTTTGTCATAAGTTTCTTGATAAGGAACTTCGGTTTCACCACCAATTAAATAACTCTTATCAATAGTTTGCTCATCATACTGAGTAAAGAAACCACCCAATTGTAAGGTTAGATGATCATTGATAATAAAAGCAGCACCACCACCAAATGTGTTGGTAGTTAAGCTAAAGCTTAAATCGTCTTGATAAAGGTCATTAACACCAGTAATAGCTCGTAAATAACCTCCACTTAATAAGAAATTATCAGTAACCTGATATTCTAAACCAATAGCATATTCACTAAAATTCTTATCTATTACACTGTTACCATCGTCATTAGTTGCCCATCCGGCTTTGCTATCAAAATAAGTATGATAACCCACTTGAACGCTTAATGGTTTTGCCAATTGATAACTCACACCAACTGAAAGCATAGCTGGGATATCAGCATTCACTGTTTCACCATCCACAAACATATATTCAGCTTCATTATTCACAGGGTCATAATCCACAACAAAGCCTTTGTTATCTACCACACTATTAGTTAAATCCATTTTAGTATGGAATTCATATTTTAAACCAATATTTAATTTATTGTTTAATAAATTGAAGTTAGCACCTACAATTGGTGTAACACCATTACCTGTTTGAGTAACATCTGCATCTTGATCTGCTAGAATAAAACCCAATGATGTAAATGTTAAAGAACGCCCATGTAACTCTTGGCTCTGAGCTTCTAAAGCAGTACCGTAAGTAAAATATGTACCTTGAGCTTGTTCAGCAGTCATGGCTCCTATTTCATCAGCAGGAACACCTAAGGCCATTAATCCACCTTCCATTTGTGCTCTTTGTGTGGCATCAATAATACCAGCACCTTCTAACTGTGCGAAAGTATATCCGCCGCCGCCGCCATCAATAATAGGTTGCATTGCATTACCACCCCCATTCGCCATAACAGAACCCTCAGCTGCTTGCTGTGAAAAAGCTTCCATTTGTCCAGAAATACCATTCATAGTTTCTGAAGCAGGAAGTTCTAAGCCAGATTCAGTTGTTACTGTAATATCTTTCATATAACCATTATAAGTGTTCTTTGCCATCACATAGCGAGCACCAGCATATAATGAAATATGATCATTAATAGCGAAAGTTAAACCTCCTTGTAAACCAAAGTATACAGAAGATCCTCTAAAGAATAAATTCACATTATAACCCGTTAAAGATCCATAACCCAACTGTTCGAATGCTGGAGAAAGAGCTGGAACCAACGATGATACCGGAGTCTCCATGCTTGGCAATCCTCTGCTAAAAGTAGCACCACCACCACCACCTATTGGATTAAATCCAAAGGAAACGGCAACACGACCTTTTTTCCAAGCTGCATAAACACCAGGAAAAAGAACAGCAGAAACATCACCAGTATATTCACCATTATTAAGATAAGGGTAAGTACTTGTAATGGTTTGCGTTTGAAACAAAGCTTGATTATTAAGTGACATATGAAAACCATCACTTAACATTGCTAAACCTGCAGGATTATAAAATACAGCATCTATACTTGTTGACGCATCTCGAACCAACATTCGAGTCCAGGCTGTACTTTGGTTTGTATTAGTTACTAAACCACCCGCGAATCCTAATTGTGCAGCCATAATAAGACTCACAAAAATGAGTAATTTTCTTTTCATAAATTTAGGTTTTTTTGTTAATTTGATGGCAAGGTATGAAAAAAAACAATTGACCCCAACAAATTAATGAGCGAATCTCTTACAGAAGCTTTATAAAATGACTTATTCAAATTCAACTACTTGATTAAGCTTCCATTCTGTATAGAAACATCAGGAGCAACAAAACGCAAACGACCATCTGCATCTTCAGCCATTAAAATCATCCCTTGAGATTCAATACCACGAAGTTTTTTAGGTGATAGATTAGCCAATACACTCACTTGCTTTCCAATGATTTCATCTGGAGAATAATACTCAGCAATTCCACTAACAACAGTTCTTTTATCAATTCCGGTATCTATCAAGAGCTTTAATAGTTTTTTCGTTTTTGCTACTTTCTCAGCCTCAAGAATAGTTCCAACACGGATATCCATTTTGGCAAAATCCTCAAATTGAATATTATCCTTTAATGGTGCTACTTTTTTCTCGGATACTTCATTGGCTTTTTTTGTATCTAAAAGTTTTTGCACTTGCGCATCTACTTCTTTATCCTCAATTTTTGCAAAAAGTAAATCCGGCTTAGGCAATTGAATCCCAGAGTTAACTAAGTCATTCTTTTTGGCCATTTCCCAATCCATTTTACTAATATTCAGCATAGCTAAAAGTTTTTCAGAAGTGAACGGTAAAAAAGGTTCTGATAAGATGGCAAGAGTCGCACTAATCTGAATTGAAACATACAGTATAGTCTCCACTCTTTCCACATCAGTTTTAAATACTTTCCAAGGTTCTGTTTCAGTAAGGTATTTATTCCCCAATCGAGCCAAATTCATTAACTCATTAATGGCTTCTCTGAATTTATACTTTTGGATCTTCTCTCCTATTCTATCAGAAAAAGTATTCATTTCTTTCAATGTCTCTTTATCAATTTCCGTAAGCTGATGTGCCTCAGGAACAATACCATTGAAGTATTTTTGAGTTAAAACTAAGGTTCTGTTTACGAAATTACCAAATATGGCTACTAATTCATTATTATTTTTGGCTTGAAAATCTTTCCAAGTGAAATTATTATCTTTTGCTTCGGGAGCATTAGCAGTAAGTACATATCGTAAAACATCTTGCTTCCCGGGGAACTCCTCTAGGTATTCATGCAACCAAACTGCCCAATTTCTGCTAGTTGAAATTTTATCATTTTCCAGATTAAGAAATTCATTAGCAGGAACATTTTCTGGCATAATATAAGAACCTTCAGCTTTTAACATACTCGGGAAAATAATACAATGAAAAACTATATTGTCTTTTCCAATAAAATGCACCATCTGACTACTATCATCTTTCCAATAGGGCTTCCAATCTTTTCCTGTTTTTTGCGACCACTCTCTACTTGCTGAGATATAACCAATAGGTGCATCAAACCACACATAAAGCACTTTGCCATCAACACCTTCGATGGGAACTTTAACTCCCCAATCTAAATCACGTGTAACGGCACGTGGGTGCAATCCTTGATCTATCCAGCTTTTAACTTGTCCGTAAACAGTTGGACGCCAGTCATGTTTATGCCCTTTAAGTATCCATTCGCTTAACCATTCTTCATATTCATTAAGGGGCAAATACCAGTGCTTGGTTTCTTTAAGCATAGGCACATTACCGGTTAAGGCAGATTTTGGATTTATTAAATCAGTGGCACTCAATGATGTTCCACAGCTTTCGCATTGATCACCATAGGCTTTTTCATAGCTACAATGAGGGCAAGTTCCTGTAATATATCTATCTGCCAAAAATTGCTTGGCATCAGCATCATAGTATTGCTCAGCAGTTTTTTCAATAAACTTATCATTATCATATAGTTTCTTGAAAAAATCGGAAGCAGTTTCGTGATGTATTGGAGCAGAAGTACGTGAATACACATCAAAAGAAATACCCAAATCTTCAAAACTCTTTTTAATGATATAATGATATTTATCAACAACATCTTGTGGCGTTATTCCCTCTTTCTTCGCTTTTATAGTAATGGGTACTCCATGTTCGTCAGATCCACCAATAAATAGTACATCTTTATGGTTACTTCTTAAATAACGTGCATAAATATCAGCTGGAATATAAACTCCGGCTAAATGACCAATATGAATGGGGCCATTGGCATATGGCAAAGCTGATGTGATGGTATATCTTTTAATCTCTTTATTCTGCTCTGTTGTCATCTTATATTTTTTTTGCAAATTTACTTTTTGTCTGTTAATTAGACTAATTTTCCTTCATTTATTAAAGTCTACATCATAATTTATAAAAAATTAAACAAAGTAGAAATAGCATATAGAGGAATATTTATAAACTCATCCTGCTGAAAATAATTCCGAGGTGAGGTTCTAATAATTCGTTTCGGATTGTATTTATCCTCATAACTCCTCAAACTTTTTAGTGTTCTACTTGTTCCACTTTTTACTTCTAAAGGATAGATATGATTATCTTTCTCTAATATGAAATCTACTTCTGCTTCGCCTCTCGAAATCCAGTAAAATAATCTTCTATCGTCTATTTTGCTTAATTCCATGGCAACAAAGTTCTCAATAAAAGCACCATTATACTCTTTGAATAATTGATTGGGTTTAATGATAATATCGGAGCCTAGTTTCAGCATAGCTCCCAACAAACCAGTATCCAACAGGAATAGTTTAAATTTAGATTCGTCAGTATGGCCCGCCAAAGGAAGCTTTGCAGTTGTAATACGATAGGAGATATTTACAAGTCCTGCTCGTTTTAACCAATCAATAGCTAATTCATAATTTGCTGCTCTAGCCCTATTTTTTACATCGCTATATTTAAACTTTTTGTTCTCTTTTGCTAATTGCGTAGGAATAGAATTCCAAATTTCCATATTCTTAATAGTTTGTGAACGCGTTGTATATTTAGAGAAATCATTTTCAAATGCTTTAATGATATCGTTCTGTATCTTACGAACCAAAGCAATATTTTTATTGTCTAGATAATTTTGGAGCACTTCTGGCATACCTCCTAAAAACAAATATAGTTTTAGATGATTCAATAGTTTATTATGAAGAATTTCTAGCCATCCATCTATTGATTTCATTTCTGCAATTCGTTCTTGTAGCATTTCATCACCGAAAGCTATTAGGTATTCAGCAAAACTCATTGGATACATTTCTAAAAAAGTTACCTTTCCAACAGGAAAGCTGTGCTCTTTATTGACTGCAACACCTAAAAGTGAGCCAGCAGCAATAATATGATATTCAGGTGCTTCTTCGTAAAAATACTTTAATGATTTCAATGCTTGCTCAGAAACTTGAATTTCATCGAAGAATATTAGGGCGGATTCTTTCTTGATTTTTTTACCGAATAAAAAACCCAATTCATCTATTATTATTTCTGGTTCCAGATTTTTATTGAATATTTCTTTTAATTCTGGATTCTTTTCGAAATTTAAATGGATAAACTGTTTGTATTCCTGTTGGGCGAATTGCTTAATCAAATATGTTTTTCCAACTTGCCTAGCTCCTTGTAAAACAAGTGGTTTGCGATTTTTCCCACTTTTCCATTTTAGTAAATTATTATAGAGTTCTCGTTTCATAAGTGTAATTTTAGCGTAAATCGAGAGACAAATATAAGTAATAAAGTTGGTATAAGTGTAATAATAGCATATATTTATCTTGGCATAAGTGTTATTACTAATTTATTTTATCCTAGATAAAATGGGATATTATATTTGATACACCCTAGCAAAAGTGTCAGTATAGTTTGTATTTATCTTTGAAAATATGTAATATTTGGCTGAGAATAATTTCTTATATCAGCTAAATTATTCATAGAAAAATTATTTCTGAATAGATTTTAATCCCAAATCAAATCGCTTCATAGCCTCCTCTTTGCCAATCAACTCAATAATTTTAAACAAATCTGGTCCTTTGCCATCTCCAACAATAACTAAACGCAAAGCATTCATAATAGCACCAAAGCCTAATTCATTTTGCTGAATATAATCTCCAACAATATCATGCATAACAACAGCTTCCCACTTGGGGGATTGCTCCAGAAGCATTTTTATATCTGCTATATATTTTGGGGTATTTTCTTTCCAGCGCTTCTTCACTACTTTTGGATTATAGCTGTCTGGTGTTTGAAAGAAAAAATGACTCTGCTCCCAAATATCACTTACAAATACACAGCGTTCCTTCACTAAATCTATAATCTCTATAGTTGTTTGATCATTATGTAATGCTATTCCATTTTTAATGAGTATGGGATTAAAATCGGTTAATAAATCTTCAGCCCTTTTCTGTTGCATATACTGCTGATTAAACCATTTGGTTTTGTCCGGATCGAATTTTGCACCTGACCTCCCTACTCTATCCAAATCAAAAGCTGCAATAAGTTCATCCATAGAGAATATCTCTTGTTCTGTTCCGGGATTCCAGCCTAAAAGAGCCAGCATATTGATAAAGGCATCCGGAAAATAACCACTCTCTTTATATCCAGCAAAAACTTCGTTGCTTTTAGGATCTTTCCAACTCATAGGGAAAACCGGGAAACCCATTTTATCGCCATCTCTTTTGCTTAGTTTACCTTTACCAACAGGTTTTAAAATAATAGGCAAATGTGCAAATACAGGCTCCTTCCATTTAAAAGCACGATATAATAAAACATGCAAAGGTGCAGATGGTAACCATTCTTCACCACGTATTACATGAGATATTTCCATAAAATGATCATCAACAATATTTGCCAAATGGTAGGTAGGCATTCCATCACTTTTAAATAGTATTTTATCATCTAATCGCGAGGCATTCACCTTTACTTCACCACGAATTGCATCAGTAAAAATCACCTCCTTATCTTCGGGCATTTTAAAACGAATAACATAAGCATCACCTGCTTCAATTTTCGCTTGTGTTTCCTCATTTGAAAGACATAAAGAGTTATTCAAACTTTTTCTAGTCTCTGCATTATAAGTGAAAACTTGTTTTTGTTTTTCAGCCTCTTCACGCAATTTATTGAGCTTTTCAGAAGAATCAAAAGCATAATAAGCCCATCTACTTTCAATAAGGTCTTGAGCATATTTAATATATAATTCTTTTCTATCAGATTGTTTATATGGACCAAATTCACCCTTATTATCAACACCTTCATCAAAGTTTATACCACACCATTCTAAGGATTCTTTTATATATTCTTCGGCACCTTCCACAAATCGTGCTTGATCAGTATCTTCAATACGAAGAATCATTTTCCCTTGATGTTTCTTTGCAAATAAATAATTATAAAGGGCTGTTCTTACGCCTCCTATATGCAACGGACCAGTGGGGCTAGGTGCAAATCTTACTCTTACTTCTGACATGTTTTTTCGCTTTTTATGAGTGCGCAAAATTACAAAAAAATGAATAGAAAAAAGGAGGACTTACGGTATTAAAAATGGAATCTTCCCCAATCTGGAATAGCCTTCTTTTTTTGCCAAAGGAATATGGACAAAACCGGTACTCCAAATCCAATAAGTGCTCCAAACCAGATATCTATAAAAAAGTGTTGTAATAAATAAACTCTCGATAATGCAGTAAAAATAGCTATAGCCACCAATAATAGATTTATAGAGGTACTTTTCTTTATGACCAAAGCTAGAAATGTTATCACTAAAAAGATGGATTGTGTATGTCCCGATGGAAAAGTATGGAGTCCGTGAAGGTGCACGCCTACTACCTGATGTAATTGTTCAAAATTTGGTATATATGCCGAAGGTCGGTCAAGATGAGCAAAGATTCCTTTTTTCAAAACAAGCTGAACCAAAATAGCTTCAACAACTACAAAAGAAGCAAAGAAAGCACTTAAGGAATAGGATCTAAAAAGAAGAAAAATTAAAACTGGCACGAAAACCAAACCATCACCCAAATAGGTGATATAATAGAAAAAGTGATCCAAAAATGGAGTATGCCAAGCGTTTAGCCATATACTTATGGTTTCTTTAGAAAACCACAAAAATGGAGAACTAACTACTAAAACGAAGGCAATCATTAAGCAGAATTGCTTAAAATATTTATCTGAAAAAATATCTTCCTGCATAGTCTTTGAAACCATTTGGTAAAAATAAGAGTTTTTTATAAACCATAAGCTTATCTTTTAAAAACCTCAATATCTTAACTTTAAAACTCAATAAATTTAGAAGTAATCTACCTAGAATATTCGTAAAATTATTACTACTTTTGAGCCTACAAAAAAACCATAATTATATTGATTAATACGCCTTAATAAAACAATACATTATGACTAATATCAAGCTAAAAAACATCGCAAATACCATTAGAGGCCTCTCCATGGATGCCATACAAAAAGCCAACTCTGGACACCCTGGACTACCAATGGGGATGGCGGATGTAGCAACAGTTTTATACCAAGAATTTATAAATTTCAATCCTAAGAATCCTGATTGGTTCGATCGTGATCGCTTTGTACTCTCTGGTGGACATGGCAGCATGTTACTTTATAGTTTACTACACCTCTACGGCTACAATTTAAGCATGGAGGATATCAAACAATTTCGTCAATGGGAAAGCAAAACTCCTGGTCATCCTGAGTACCAAGATACCGAAGGAGTAGAAACTACTACAGGTCCACTGGGTCAAGGCATTGCTAATGCTGTAGGAATGGCTATTGCCGAAAACCACTTAGCTGGAAAATACAATAAAAATATTGAAGTTGTTAATCATTACACCTATGCTATGCTAGGTGATGGTGATTTACAAGAAGGGGTTTCTCACGAAGCATGTGCCCTAGCTGGACATCATAAAATAGGCAAATTAATTGCCATGTACGATTCCAACAATATTACCATTGATGGAGATACCAGTTTAAATTTTACCGAAGATACAAAAAAACGTTTTGAAGCCTATAACTGGCAAGTTTTGGAAATTGACGGGCATAATTATGATGAAATTCGCACTGCAATAAAAGCTGCACAAGAAGAAAAAGAAAAACCATCTTTGATTATATGCAAAACCATTATTGGATTTGGTAGCCCTAACAAACAAGGAACATCCGGAGTACATGGAGCAGCTTTAGGAGAAGAAGAACTTATTTTAACCAAGAAGAACTTAGGCTTACCACTAAAAGATTTTTATGTATCTGATGAGGTTTACCAGGAAACAAACAAAATAGCCAACAGTGGAAATACTAAAGAAGCTTTATGGAATGAAAAACTCGATCAATTAAAAAATATTGATGACGAATTATATAAAGAATTCTCTGGAGTAATTAAAAACGAATTACCAAAAATAGAATACCCATTTTTTGAATCTGGGAAAAAAGTAGCCACTCGTAAAGCATCAGGTGATATTTTGGAAGCTATTGCACCACAAATCCCTGCCCTTTTTGGAGGCTCTGCAGATTTAAGCCCATCAAATAATACAAGAACAAAGCAACAAACTACCTATGATGCCAAAAATCGTGAAGGAACTTATATGCATTATGGCATTCGTGAATTTGGAATGGGAGCTATAATGAATGGTATGGCTCTGCATGGTGGTGTTTTACCCTATGCAGGCACCTTCTTTGTGTTTGCTGATTATATGCGTTCGGCCATTAGAATGTCAGCACTGATGGGGTTAAGAGTTATTTATGTATTTACTCATGATAGTATTGGTTTAGGTGAAGACGGGCCAACCCATCAACCTATTGAACATTTAGCTTCTCTAAGAGCTATGCCAAATGTGCTAAACCTACGTCCAGCTGATGCTAACGAAACATCTGTAGCCTGGAAAATGGCGCTGGAAAATACAAAAGGCCCTACAAATTTAATTTTAACCCGACAAGGTTTACTAACACTTACTCGCGATGGTAAAGAAATGGCTTTCTGTACGGAGGCTGAAAAAGGAGCTTATGTATTAACCGAAGATAAAGATTTTGACTTGATAATCATGGCCAGTGGATCAGAAGTAGAAATTGCTTTAAAAGCTAAAGAAATATTAAATGGCTTCAATAGGAAAGTAAGAATCGTTTCTATGATGTCAACCGAAGTTTTTGATGCCCAAAGTCAGGAATATCAGGAAAGTATACTACCTCCAGATAACTCCATGCGTATAGCTGTTGAAGCAGCTGCTACACAATCTTGGTATAAATATGTGGGTTATAGAGGAGAAGTTATTGGTATCGACCATTTTGGCGCCTCTGCTCCCATTGATATCCTCTATGAAAAATTTGGAATTACTGCTGAGAATATCGCAAGCACAGCTCGGAAGATGTATGTTTTTCATGAATCTTGTGAGAATTAATTCATTCAAAAGAAACCTATGAAACAGAAAAAAATATCGCCCTCTCTACTATCAGCTGATTTTGTCAATCTGGAAAGAGATATCAAAATGCTGGAAAAAGGAGGTGCTCATTTATTGCATATCGATGTTATGGATGGTCATTTTGTACCCAATATCACCATAGGTCCACCAGTAGTAAAAGCCATAAAGAAAGTGGCCACAATCCCCTTGGATGTACATCTTATGATTGAAAATCCAGGGCAATATGTAGATGACTTTATCAAAGCAGGTGCTGATTATTTAACTATACACGTAGAAGCTGCACCACACTTGCACCGTGTTTTGCAAAGCATAAAAGCATCTGGAATTAAGGCCGGCGTTTCTCTAAATCCGCATACACCCATTAGCAGTATCGAAAACGTTTTAGATGTTTTGGATATGGTTCTTATTATGTCTGTTAATCCAGGGTTTGGTGGTCAGAGCTTTATTCCTCAAGCATTAGATAAAATAAAAGCACTAAAATTAATGCTTAAAGAAAACAATGCAGAGCATATTGAGATAGAAATAGATGGCGGAGTTAAACTTGACAATATTAAAGAAGTAGCTGATTCAGGAGTAGATATTTTTGTTTCAGGTTCCGGTATTTTTAAAGCTGAAGATCCACCAGCCATGATTCAAAAAATGATTCAAAAGATTTCATAAAAAAAAGCTTAAAAGCAGATGTAAAAACATCTGCTTTTTTTATGAAATATTCAGAATTTATAACCCAAAAAACTCTCAAAAAAAGTAATACCTTTGCAGCCCAAAAAAATAGAAATAATAAAACAATATAAAATGAAATCAGAAGTACTTACAACCAACCTACCTTACAAAGTAGCCGATATTAACTTGGCTGAGTGGGGAAGAAAAGAACTAGATATTGCTGAGCAAGAAATGCCCGGCTTAATGTCTATCCGCGAAAAATACAGACAAACCAAACCTTTGCAAGACGTTAGAATAATGGGGTCTTTGCATATGACTATTCAAACAGCAGTTTTAATAGAAACATTAGTGGCTTTGGGTGCTGATGTACGCTGGGCCAGTTGTAATATTTTCTCTACACAAGACCATGCTGCTGCTGCAATAGCTGTAACGGGCGTACCTG
Source organism: Bacteroidales bacterium (assembly GCA_029938465.1). Classification (GTDB taxonomy): domain Bacteria; phylum Bacteroidota; class Bacteroidia; order Bacteroidales; family UBA12170; genus UBA12170. Next base: position 26,212 of record JAOZUW010000015.1, read on the forward strand.
TTTTTGCATGGAAAGGCGAAACTTTAGAAGAATATTGGTGGTGTACCAATCAGGCTTTATCTTTCCCTGGTGGGAAAGGTCCAGAGCTTATCGTTGACGATGGTGGAGATGCTACTTTATTGATTCACAAAGGTTTTGCTGCTGAAAAAGATTCCAGCCTTTTAGATGTTGCACCAGAAAGCGAAGAAGAAGGCGAAGTCTTAAAACTCCTAAAAAGCTTATTAAAAGAAGACAATCAAAGATGGCATCGTACAGTGAAAGACTGGAAAGGTGTTTCAGAAGAGACTACTACAGGTGTTCACCGTTTATACCAAATGTTTGATGCAGGCAAATTATTAATCCCTGCCATTAACGTAAATGATTCTGTTACAAAGTCTAAATTTGACAATCTTTATGGATGTCGTGAATCATTAGCTGATGGTATTAAAAGAGCTACTGATGTGATGATAGCTGGAAAAGTTGTTGTTGTAGCAGGTTATGGCGATGTGGGTAAAGGTTCTGCTCATTCTATGAGAAGCTATGGCGCCAGAGTTATTGTTACCGAAATTGATCCTATTTGCGCATTACAAGCAAGTATGGAAGGTTTTGAAGTGACAACGATGGAAGAAGCTATTAAAGAAGGTAATATCTTCGTCACCACTACCGGTAATAAAGATGTGATTACAGCCGAACATATGAATAACATGATGGATCAAGCTATTGTTTGTAATATTGGTCACTTTGATAATGAGATTCAAGTAAGCCAAATGGAAGCATTGCCAGGTGTTGAGAAGTTAAATATTAAGCCACAAGTTGATCGTTATAACTTTGCCGATGGTCACTCCATTTTCCTCTTGGCTGAAGGTCGTTTAGTAAACTTAGGCTGTGCTACAGGTCACCCAAGTTTTGTAATGAGTAATTCGTTTACCAACCAAACCTTAGCTCAAATAGATCTTTGGGAAAAGCGTGGCGAATACGAGGTAGGCGTTTACCGTTTGCCAAAATATCTTGACGAAGAAGTAGCTCGTTTACACCTAGCAAAAATCGGCGTTACACTAACTGAGTTAAGCCAAGAACAAGCTGACTATTTGGGGATTAAAAAAGAAGGTCCTTATAAAGCTGATCATTATAGGTATTAGGATTTATTTGATAAAAACAGACCGCTAAGATTATACCTTAGCGGTTTTTTTAGGACTAGTAAACGCTAATTGTATTACAAAATGAGTATCTTAGCTTTTTAAAAACCTAAAACTTAATTCTATGAAAACAATATTCCTTTCTTTAACCTTTATGCTATTTTCTTTCAGCTTCATATTAGCACAAAGCTTTACTAATATTGAAGCCGGAATCGTTGATATTGATTATAGCTCAGGTGCCTCTTGGGGCGATTATGACAATGACGGCTTATTAGATCTTGTTATTTGTGGTGAGCCAAATGGAGGTATCGATACTACTTTGTTATACCATAACGATGGAAATGATATTTTTTCTGTTGTCGCAACTGATTTTATTAATGTAACTATGGGTGATGTTGAATGGGGCGATTTTAATAATGATGACTATCTGGATTTATTGGTTATCGGATATAGTAATTATGCTTCTGTTATTGCTTTATATGTAAATAATGGAGATGGTACTTTTAGCGAACAAACCTCAACTGGCTTACCAGGAGTATATATGGGTGATATAGATTTTGCTGATTATAACAACGATGGTTTTTTGGATATTGGACTTCTTGGTTTTGATAATAATTATGTATTCATTAGCAAAATATTCGAAAACAACCAGAATTTAAGCTTTTCCGAAGTCAGTGGTTTAAATTTAGAAGGCATGAACTTTGGTAAAATAAAATGGGGCGATTATAATGGGGATGGATATGCCGACTTTGTAATGAATGGCTTTGGTGATATCGATTTCGTAACAGAGCTATGGAAAAATAATGGTGATGGTACTTTCTCTGAAGCAACTAATGTTACCCTACATCAAGGATGGTTAGGCGATATGGCTTGGGGCGATTATAATAATGATGGGGATTTGGATTTAGTGATATCCGGAACTGGAGGCGATGGCAGCCAGCGATATACACTAATCTATACCAATAATGGTGATGGCAGTTTTACTGAGGAAGGTGGAATGTTCCTAACACCAGTTTCTCATAGCTCATTGGAATGGGCTGACTTTGATGGCGATGACGATCTTGATTTGTTTATTTCAGGTACTATTGATGCAATGGCAACCGGTAATTATGTTGGGGAAATTCGATATAATAACGATGGGAATTTCTCTCAAACTGAGGATATTCTTGGATCTTATTGGGGTGATTGTAGGGTAGCTGATTATGACAATAGTGGTTACCCCGATATCTTTATTTGTGGATACGATGTAACTGAGAATGGTGTAGCAGAAATCTTTAAAAATGACAGAGTCCTTTCTGTTCATTCTATTGAACTAGGAGCTGTTCAAATTGGACCTATCCCCGCAAAAGAGGCTATCCATGTTTCAAGTGAACAAATTATTTTAACTTATCATATCTATAAACTTTCAGGAAAAGAAATAATCAATCGAAAAGTTAATTCTAAAGATTTTACTATTGATGTAAAAAGTCTTACAACTGGAATCTATTTATTGAAGTTAAGCTCCGAAAAAGGAGAAGAAACACAAAAAATTACAGTGCTTTAAACAATATCCAACAATCCGCTAAGGTTTAATCTTAGCGGATTGTTACAATTTATAATTAAACCCAAATCTGATAACAGGTGCACCACTAATGAGGTTTTCTACTTTATCTGAAGGATTTTTATTAGAATAATTTCCATCAATAGTATAGGAACGTTCAACAAATTTTAAAGTGCCTCCAAAGTCTAAAACCAATTCCCACTTATTACTAGTCCCCATCATTATATGACTACTATACATCAGTGAAATATTATGATATTTTTCAGTAAATTCTTGGTAAGGCTCTTGTGATGAACCGCCATGCTTTCCTTCATCCCTAATATAATTACCCGAACTTAATCGTTGATATTCAATGGTATATTGGCTCCATCGATTGGCTTTCTTTTTGGACTTACCTTTAAAAAACATGCTCACCCCAAATCCTTTTTGGTTTAAGCCTATTATCAAATACTCCACAGGAACAATACCGCCCTGATCCATAAATAACTCATCAGCAAAAGCAATGTAATAGGAAACTCCTATACCCATCTTACCAGATTCTGACAGACTGATTAAACTATTCACATGAACTTCATGCATTGTTTTGGCGCCAATCTGAAATTCCAGTTTTTGAGCATTTCCATAGCTCAAAGCCATAAATAATGCCATTAAAAGAAATAGAACTTTTTTCATTATTAAAAATAATTTAGATGCATCATTTCTAAAAACCTTTACCTGAGAACTCCGAAAAGAAGCTTTCAAAACAACCTCTATCTGACACCGTAACAAAACATTGTTTATTATCGATACCTCCAAAAGTGATATTAGAAGGGTTCTTACCTTTAAGTAAGATCTCTCTTATCATTTTTCCTTGCGGAGACATAACAACTACACTAGCTTTACCATAACGGCATACATATAAATTTCCTTTTATATCGCAACGCATACCATCTAATCCAAAATTTGGAAATGAAGCAAATAGCGTCTTATTTTTCAGGCTTCCATCATCTTGAATATCATAAACCCATATTTTTCTTTGAACTGACTCGTTAACATAGAGTTTATCACCATTTGGACTTACTTCTATACCATTTGTAGTACCCATATCTTTCTCCAAAAGAATACAAGTATCCTCCTTAATCATCCAGAGATTTCCGGTATTATTCTCCCAGTCAGGGTCGCTAGCATATAATAATCCATTAGATGAAATGGCAATATCATTAGGTTGATTCATTGTAGAATCATGAGCATAAACAGTAGCTTCAGTAGAGCCCTTTCTTATAATAAGAATATTATGGTTTGTATAATCCGCAATATACATATTGTCGGCCTTATCGAAACGAATTCCATTGCCAATGCTCCCAGAGGGCAGAGTGGCAAATAAAGAAACCTGAGCTATCTTATTAACTATTCCGATAGTACCTTCTTTAGCGAAATTTACTGCATATAAATTTCCTTTGCTATCTACAGCAGGCCCTTCTATTCCATTAGTAAAAAGCCCTTCTTCAGTAAAAACATAGCTAGTATAAGCTTTATTCTTGCAAGAAAATAATGTACCAAATATTAAAATGAAGATGAAATACTTTTTTATTATTTTAATCATAATAATGAGCAATTAAATAAATCCATCCTCCTAATGTAAACACTTTTAAGACCATTGCAAAAGTATCTTTACAGGAGAGCTGGTTCAATGTTCTTTACGATTCAGCATCTTTACAAAATATGAACCATAAACATGCTTACCTCTTAAACACCAACTCATTCACTGCATTAGCATGCCAATCAATCATCATTTTTCTAAATATTTCATATTCCTGATGATCTAAAAATAGTTCAAAGCTTTTTCCTTCTTTCGACTCCACATTCATGGGCGATTTATTCGTTTTCTTCATCACTCTTGAAGAATATATTTTCAAATGCTTTACGACTACTAATCTCCCATTTTTTATGCCCATATCAATGGTCATTTCTCCAAAACTCTCTTTATAGCTTTTATGTATCTCCTTCCCTACCCACATCACACTTTTGGGTAAAGTAATATGATATTCATACTTTTCATCAAGAGCTGGTACAACTAGAGGGAAATCTCTATCCGTTGGCAAAATATCAAAATGACTATGGGCTATACCGTTCTTAAATTCAGGTATATTGAAAAAATAATAGTTTTCTTGCTGGTCTATTTTTGCACTATCCTTAATAGGCAGCGAGAATTTTGCTGTTTCATCATTTCCATAATTTACTTGTATTTCTTTATCCTCTGCTACCTTTAGAGCATTTGAAAAATAATTGACAATTTTCTGTGTATCCTGAGTTAAAACAAAATCATCGTAAAAACCTCCATAAAGTTTAACAGTGAAATCTCCAAAAATCTGATTTCCAGGATCAACTGTTAATTTAGCCAACACATTAACATGAGATGCTTCTTGCTTAGGATGCAACACCACTTCTTGTCCGTCAAACAAACTAATAACTCTAGTATTTGCATATTCCCATTCTAAAGATTTTTTGTTTTTTTGTATGGCTGAGAGAATAACAGGCTTAAAATCTTTAGTGGAAACAAGAACTCCAAAATGGGTAAAGTCATCAAAAGAAACCACCTGTGGATCCCAGAGTTTATCAGGCATAAATCCAACAATTTTTGCTTTTAGATCTGCTAACACACAAATTTGATATAATAGATTGGTTTTCTCTAACTCATTTCCAACATTATTATTCCATACTAAAACTGGATTTTGCACCTTATAATTACTCCATTTTAAAGGATTGTGTTTAGATGTGATATTATCTACAACAACTGCTTGCATAGCGCGAACGGCATCCCATTCATTGTTTGTCTCACTTGTTGTTTCATGAATTAAATTCATGAATTGAGGTCTTTTCCTTGCTGAAAAAACTTCAGCTGAGGTCCACTTTTCCAGAGCTGTTTTCGCATCCGGGAAAGTAGAAAATTTAATGGTTGGTGATGTCACATATGAAGACGGTGCAGACGTCTCATAGGCCCTAGCCGAAACATTAGTAAAATGCCAGTTATATGTTGCATATTTATTATTGGTATTCATCTTTGGCTTTCCATCGAAATTCATCACAGTAAACTCAAAAGCTCTACGTGCTGGTACTTGTATTTGAACTTCATAATCTTCAACAGGTACATCTTCTGTAATAATTGCTGTCCCCATCAGTTCATGTATATTATTAAGTTTGGAAATAATACTATACTCTAAAAATATAGTAGCTCCAACTTCTAAAGCAGTATGCGTAACAACCATCTCTACCATTTTATTAAAAGCAGGATAATTAGCAGCAGCCCGTGGTAATACTTTATTAAAAGCATTTTCGGGTGTTTCTACTTTTTTCCCATCAGCCATAATAGTATATGATTTATGGATTATTAATTCCTGATAATCAGGATTATAAACAATAAATGTTTCTCCAAACATACGGTTAAAACTATATGGAGTTAAATATTTTAACTCTTTATAATACTTATACTCAATGCTCCCATCGGTATGTAAAATATATTCTTTTTTTATCTTTTTGAAAACGGCATCAGTATCGGAAGCAAAAGTATAAGCGACCATTAAAAGACTGATAAATAATAATGTATATTTCTTCATTTTTCTATTTTTTCAAGATTATCTTTTGTGTTTGCATTTCTTTTTGGTTTAAAACAGCTTGTCGGAAAACTGGCCAATCATCAGCTTCATAAACCCTTTTTCCATAGCTGGCAAATTGAGTAAAAGTAAGCTTCTGACTCTCCAAAGTATATGCGGCTTTATAATTTACATATTCCGAATTCACTTCATCAACCACAGGTAATGCAATCGAGCTTTTATATTCAGGCAATTCCACTACTTCTTCAATTTCCAACAAACGAGAACAACGATCCTTAAAACCAAATTCTTTTGTTTCAGAAGAAGTATTTAAATACAAATGCGACATAGCTCTCTTAAATACTCCTTTCGCCAAAGGTGGAATAAAAATTATTTCTTCATTGGTTACTAGTGCATAATTAGGGATAGTATAATGATAGGTGATAGAAACTGGCTGTTCCAAATATTTATCGTTGTCAGTATGAATAACCTCTGTTATTTGAGCTGCTGGATCTAACCTTAATAATTCCTTTTCCAAATTCTTTTTCCATTCGGTGCGTACGCTATATTTAAATACACCTCTTACTGCAGCATCTGATTGCCCTTCGGCAGTAATGGTAAAAGAACCATTTAAGTTTCCTTTCTCATCAATTTTCGATTTACCTGTCATTCTTACATAATGATTCTCCGGAGCTGAAATAGGTGTGTAATTTAAATCAGAGCCCTCAGGTAAACCCATCAAATAACCCTGTTGTTGTTCTGCACTCGACCATAATTCTCTTACACCTGGCACCCAGGTTGGATCCAAGAGCTTGTATTCACCACTTCTCATTATCACTACTGTAATAGAATGGTTAAACTGATCTGCTGGAATATCTTCAATACGTTGTCCAGCCATAGTCATGGCAGCATAGGACTCAAAACCAGCTGCACGCAACATGGCTATTAACAAGCTTGCTTTATCTTTACAAACACCACAGCGGTCGGTAAAATTCATCTCACAATTATGTAGAGTATAACCTTCACCAGGCCCCATGGAAATACCAGAATAACGCATATTATCAGCTACCCAATGGGTTAGAATAGAGATACTATCTAATTCCGTCTTGGCATCTTTAATTAAATCATTTACAAATATTTTCACTTCTTCGGTAGGAACAAAAGCGCCATAATCTTCGTTTACCTTGTAAAACCATTTTCCTTTGGCATACCAATCAGGGCTGGTAGACATCAACAATTTGGTATTTACATTGTTTTTACTCACCATATTTGACTCTGATTTAACAGGCTCGATATCTTTTTTACTAAAGGTATAGTATTTATATTTTGCATCTTGCTTTTCACTAATAGCAGTCATTTCTCCGTGATACACTTCAAAACGTAAATTTTTATCTGCCGGAGTTTGTAACTGATACACCTTTTCTAAAATAGGATGAGAACTCCAAAAAGGAACGATATCATAAAAATGCCCTCGCATAGGTGGAATATATTTATCTTCTTCATCACCTAATAAAGCGTAGGTATAACCTTTCTTAAAAGAAACAACTTCAACAGCATCTCCAGGTTCCAAGCGACCCACTTCTATCATTTTTTCTCTGGCACCCCAGTATATAGCTCGTGCCGGAGCAGCGTAATCCATCACTGGATTATCTATTAAAAGGATATCTCCATTAGCTTTATAAACTACCACTCTTTGTATTTCTACATAAGCCGATAAGGGATCATAGCCTAATTTAACGATACGCAAACTTTTTGCACCTTTAGCAGTAAGCACTTTAGTTAATTTATGCATTTGATAATAACTTAAGCCACTACTCTGCATTTTAACACTGGTACTATCAAAAATATCTACAATATCCGATTTAGGAAATGCTTTGGCATCACCAGCCTTTGAAATAAGCTCCTGGTAGTTTTGTGCGTTTGCCCAAAATCCAATGATAAGAAACCAAAGAAGCATTTTTTGTTTTTTCATCTGTTGTTAGTTTTATATTTCAGTTATTTGTTTCCAATAGCTATCGGAATACAAAATTTAATCATTCCGTTGCAAGTCAAAATTTTGTCTTGTTGAGTTTATTAAACAGAATTTTTTAGATGGGCTAATTTATAAAGAATTTGGGGAATACAGAAATCTTCGCGAAAAATATTATGGGTATTTTTTTAATAATTATCCAAAATGATTACTTTCATTTACTTTAAGCAGTAGATGGTTTCTAATCCCAAAATGTTCCACCACATCTTCTACAAAAATATCACGAACACTAATGACCAAATCTATCTCCTCTTTAATCAGCTCTTTTAAAACAGGCCCCCAAATTTTATCCTTTATCTCAAATCTTCCTATCTCATCAATAAAAAGCCAATCGCTAGTTTTTGAATGGGTTCTAAGTATTTCTTCTCCTTTTTTAATACTCAATGGATTAAAATAGAATGGACGAATATATTCCCAGTCTTTCTGTTTTTCTCTTGATGCAAAATCAAATCTTTCCAGCGTTTGTAAATCAACT
>JAOZUW010000213.1 GCA_029938465.1 Bacteroidales bacterium
ACTTCTAGCTTTGGACTTCCAATTTCAAATCAAAAATTTGGCTTTTTAAGGTTTGACTCATTATTCAAATCTTTAACTTGATACTCTAAAATATCTCCCGGTTGGCACTGAAGCACTTCACAAATCATTTCTAAGGTAGAAAAACGTATGGCTTTTGCTTTTGCTGTTTTTAATATGGACAAATTAGCCATGGTGATTCCTACTTTCGACGACAGTTCGGTAAGGCTCATTTTTCGCTTGGCCAACATCACATCTAAATTTACTATTATAGCCATGATACTATATTGTTAATTCGTTTTCATTTTTTAACTCTACACCTTTTTGGAAAATATGCGAAAGCACCCAGACAAAAAGCGCCACACTTAAAATATTACCAAAGGTTTGAACCTCGCCCATACTTTTAATACTTTCGAAAGTCATGTTTTTTACTAAATAATAATATTGAAAATATGCATAAGAAACAGTAAAAATCCAAACTCCAATTAAGCCATAGGCTATCCTTTTTAATAGCATGATATTCTTTCTATCAAAATACATTCCCTTATATACATTATTAATAAAAGTTCGGAAAGTCATCATCATATAATAGAAGAGAAGCAATATTATAATAATAAAAAAGCCATAAATCTTTCCTATTTCTTTGGGAGTATCCATAATATGTACTTTGCCAGTCATTTCAACAAATTGCACATCTGCACTGATATTTTTCACATCTAGTTTTCCTATTTCCAAAACTTCCATTTGAACAGGAATACCAACATGAAGCTGTATAGGAGGAAATAATTCAAATATCAATCCTAAAGAAAGGATAACGCCTAAAACAGAAATAGCAGAAATAATCCAAAATATAATATTGGTCACCCAATAAATAATTTTTAAACTGGTGGGCTTGGTATGATTCATCATAATAATTGTTTTTAATTTTCTACAAAGTAAATACAAATATTATTAATAAACAAGTATTATTTATTGTTTTTCGATAATTATATTATGATTAACAATATATGAGCCTTTTGCAACCCTAAATACTAACTACTAGCCATCACTTCTTCAGTTTTTTCCAATTTTCAATAATTGATTTTTCTCGTAATAGTATAGAATCGGGCTTTAATTCAAATTTATTTCTTCTTTCATCAGTCAATGAATCGGAAATCCACCATTGATAAGTATCTTTTACTGTATCTTTTAAATTCCTAAAGGTTAAGCCATTCTCTATGGCTTTCTGATTATTGATTCTTGCACCTCCATATTCGTTACCTACTGGCATAATCCAAGGAACTAGATATGGAACCCTGTTTTCTTTTAAAAATTCATAATCATCAATATTTACAAAAGTTGACTCCACATCAAATGCGTCTTTTGCATGGTCAATAAAATCATTCATGGTTTGAGAGCTCTGAGGCCCCACAGCATTATAAGTTCCTATTAGTTTTTCTTCTGATAGTCTGACCATCCATTCTGCTACATCCCTTACATCAATATATTGGACAGCATCATTTTTTCCAGGAACCATAATCTCACCTCCTCTGGAAAGCCTTACAGGCCAGTATATAAAACGATCACTTTTATCAGCAGGTCCTATCATATATGTTGGTCTTATAATGATGGATCTATTTTGTCCAAAAGCTTTTATTGCTTCAATTTCAGAATTAGCTTTCATTACACTATACCAATATTCCATTTTAAGATCTTCATCTTCAATGCCTTTAGGTTCTTCAAGTTGCAATTTAGCATCTTCATCTATATCATATTTCAAAAAAGGATAATAAACACTTACTGATGAAGTATATAAATAAACACTTGCTTTGTCTTTAAGCAAAGAAGCTGACTTTTTTGTCCATTCAGAGTTATAACCTGAATTATCAATTACAATATCCCATTTCCCATTTTCTAAAGCGGTTAAATCATTTTTTCTGTCTCCAATAAGCTGCTCTACCTTATTATACAAATCAGCATATATAGTGGGTTTGGTTTTTCCTCTGGTAAAAGTGGTGATACTATGACCTCTTGAAATAGCATAGGCTATTAAATGTGGACCTAAAAAACTTGTTCCGCCCAAGATTAATATTCTCAACTTGTTTTGAGTACTCTCCTCCTCAGATTTATTTTGTTCACTATTTAGAACACATGATACTAAACTATTCCCTAGAATAGGCAATCCTAGTCCTACTATTAATCCTTTTTTTATAAATTTTCTTCTTGTATTTATTTTCTTCATAACCTATAAATTTTTAAATATTAGAACTAAAATCTGTTTGTTAAAATATATCCTTTACACTAAATTAGTTTCTAACCTTCTTGTTTTTTCTTTTTACTAATCTATCATAATACTCTTTAGTGCTTATAAAAATCGTCTTCTTTAATTTAGCAAATACTACTTTATTTTTACTAATAATACTAAAGTTCTTAACGATGATTGTCTTTCTCGATTCTTTAATTTGAAGCTTTATCTCATTGATTTCTTCTTCAGTAAATTCAAATACTATAAAAGCTTTGCTTATAGCTGGTTTTATATAATCTATTTCAGACTGCTTGTCCCAAACGATAAATTTATCACCTAATATTAGAGATAATTGAGTCAAATATATTGGGTCAGTAGCAGAAAATAAACTTCCTCCAAAAATAGTTCCTGAATAATTTCTATTTTTATAATTCAATGGGATCTCAACATTTACAATATGTAAATTTTTTGAAACATAAGTAATTCTACCTGTAGTTCGTCTATACATTGGAGAAATATTAAACCCAAATTTAAAAACTTGTCTGGGACTAAAAAATCTACTTGCAATATCAATTCCTTTTTTATACATCGATACAAAAATTTATTTTCAAGACTAATTTAGAGAGTCGTTTTAATGCTTTCATTGCTATTATATTTACCATTATTAATTCAATAATATTTTTGCCTACTTGCAGGTAACGGGAGTCTCCCGAAAAAATCGGGGCAGGCTGCGCAAAAACCACTATCTTATTTCGTAAGAGATCGGTGCAGATTATCCCTTTACGGTTACAAGCAGCAATTTAGGCAAAAAACGAATCCGTTGTTTATGCATAGATAAATAAAAAATGCTTAGAAGGGCTTTATTCGGGTGTAAGCAAATAAGAAAACTATGCCTATAACTGAAATAGAAAATAAACCTAAAAACAAAATTTTAGAGAATGGTCTATCACTCGAAAACCAATATCAAACACGCTTAAAACCAATCAATCCTCATAATGCTTATTTCAAAGCCTGTTTCTCACGTTTGGCGGGACAGGCTGCCAACACGGCATTTAGACTCTGTGCTACGAATACTTAATTATTATAGCCAGTTTTTAATTGATATCTATTTGTTTGTATTTTTCTGTAATCATTTTATGATAACTTTCTTTAAGTTTCTCAGACAGAAAACTTTCAGTTATTAACTTATGCCACGGTTTTTGTAGTTTTTCAAATTTTCCAAATACATTCTCTATAGATTTATCGTTCATACCACTCGTTTTCATAGCAATTGAA
>JAOZUW010000214.1 GCA_029938465.1 Bacteroidales bacterium
ATAAAATGAGAAAAGTTGCAATTTTAGGAGCAGGATATGTAGTTAAACCAATGGTTGATTATTTTATTGATATTTGTAAATATGAAGTTACCATTGCCACACGTACTGTTTCAAAAGCAGAGAAAGTAATTGCAGGAAGATCTCTTGGGACAGCAGTTAGTTGGACAATTGATCAGGTTCATATTTTAGAAAAAATAATAAAGGATGTTGAGATTGTTGTCGCTATGACACCCCGATCAACTCATGCAATTGTTGCCGAATTATGTCTGAAACATAAAACGCCAATGATAACAACCGACTTTAAACATCCAGGGATTGAATGTTTTGATGAAGAAGCAAAAAAACAAGAAACTCTTATTCTGACTGAACTTGGCGAGGATCCTGGCCTTGACAACATGGGCTTAAAACAAATGATTGACAAGGTTCATTCTGAGGTAGGCAAAATTACTAAAATTGATTCCTATGGCGCAGGTATTCCTTCGTTTGAGCATAATCGTAATCCATGGGGCTATAAATTCTCATGGGATCCAAACGGACTTATGCGTTCAGCGGTATCGCCGGCAACATATCAAGTTGATGGAAAGGTAATTGAAGTGCCTAAAAAATTTGAGCATAACAGATTGGTAGACATACACGGAATTGGAACATTTGAAACATATCCTAGCAGCGACAGCACACGCTATATAAAAGAGTTTGGATTGGATGAAAATATTTCTATTTATAAAGGACTGTTACGATTTATTGGCTATTGTAACACAATGACAAATCTTCTAAATATAAAATTGATTGAGAATACCGAAGAAAAGGATTTTAAAAATACAACTTATAGCCAATTTATTGCTAAACTTATTGACTCATCAACCACGGAAAATATAAAGATGAAATTTGCCAAATCATTAAATATGGAGACTAATGATGACTTTATTAAAAAATTAGATTGGCTCGGATTATTTGATAATGTTCAGATATCAATAAAAAGAGGTACAAATTCAAACCTCCTTGTAGATTTAATGTTGAAAAGAATGGCGTATGAACCTTATGAGAAAGACATGATTATCGTTCACAACGAAATGATAGTTGAATTTTCTGACAGGAGAGAAAAACGAATTTCAAGTATGATGAATGAAGGTATTCCATATAGTGATTCTGCCATGTCAAGAGCAGTTTCCTTACCACCTGCTATTGCTGCCAAACTAATTTTAGAAGGAACGATTACAAGTACAGGAGTATGTATACCATCTACAAAAGAAATGTACGAACCTATTTTGGAAGAAATGGAAACATTTGGATTTTCTTTTAAAAAAGAAACAATCATGTTAGATGATGATGTTCTATAATAAATTAATCTTAGGAAGATAAATAATGAGAGAAAAATCTTTGGTTTATAGTGAAAATGAGTTTGGAAAGATAGATGGGAAAGTGGCTAATGGTTTAGCTAGATATTCTGAACGATATGAAATTGTTGGTATTATAGATAGTACAAAAGCAGGGCTGGATGCAGGCGAATATCTTGATGGAATTAAGAATAATATTCCAATATTTAAAAGTATTGATGACGCTTTAAATAGTTTGAACTATACCCCTGAAAATTTTATTTATGGTATTGCGCCATTAACATCATTTCTTAATAAAGAACAAAGAGATGTAATAGTAAGTGCCATTAAAAATAAGATGAATATTATAAATGGTCTTCCAGAATATTTCACCGACGATGATGAATTTGTTCAAAAGGCAAATGAATATGGCGTTCGGATTTATGATATTAGGAAAGCTCCACCAAGAAATAAACTCCATATATTCTCAGGGCGTATTTTAGAAATTAATACTCCAGTAATACTTATAGTAGGAACAGATTGTGCTGTAGGAAAAAGAACGACTGCCCGATTACTTGTTGAATCATTGAAGAAACAAGGTTTAAATACAATTTTTGTAACAACTGGACAAACAGGCTTGCTTCAAGGAGCAAAATATGGAATTGCTTTGGATGTTTTAACTTCGGGCTTTGCAACGGGAGAAGTTGAAAATGCGATTGTGAATGCAGTTGCTACAGAACAGCCTGATATAATTATAGTTGAAGGTCAAGGAGCTTTGAGTCATCCTGCGTTTACTTCATCAAGTGCAATTCTTAAAGGAGCATTGCCTAATGCTTTAATTATTCAACATCCACCCAAAAGAAAAAATTATTGTGATTATCCCAACATACCAATGCCAACATTAGAAAGTGAAATTAAACTTAACGAAGTATTTTCAAAATCAAAAGTAATTGCCATTACACTTAATCATGAAGATATGACAGACCATGAACTTGAAAATACAATAGTAGAGTATGAAAGTAAATATAAATTACCGACTACTGATGTTTTAAAATATGGTACAGATAAATTAATTAAAAGAATATTTGATATATTTCCAAAACTTCAGAAATAAGGATTGCACTAATATGATTACTCCGAGAATAGAAATAAACCTTGATAAAATTGCACATAATGCAAGAATTTTAAAAAATCTTTATAGTTCGAAAGGAATTGATATAATGTGTAGCACAAAAGTAGTTTGTGGAGATACTAAAATAGCTAAAGTTTTAATAGAAAGCGGAATAGAAACACTTGCTGATTCAAGAATATTTAATATTATAAAAATACATAATGCCAAGATAAATGCACAATTAGTTTTACTAAGAACACCCCTTATTAGTCAAGCTGAATTAGTAGTAAAGTATGCAGATATTAGTCTTAATTCAGAAATATCTGTAATCAAAGAATTATCGAAATATGCTCAAAAATATAATACCATACATAAAATTATATTGATGGTTGAACTTGGCGATTTAAGGGAGGGTATAATGCCGTCGGATTTAGAAGATACCGTAAAAGAAGTAATTGCAATGCAAGGAATTGAAATCACAGGCATTGGAACAAATTTAACTTGTTTTGGTGGAATTGAGCCTGATGACGAAAAAATGGAACAATTATCTTTAATTGTTAAAGATCTCCGAGAAAAGTTTAACCTTGCATTAGAAGTTGTCTCTGGTGGAAATTCAGCTAATTATAACTGGTTTATATCCACTAAGGATGTTAGGGAAATCAATAATTTACGATTAGGTGAATCTGTGTTTATGGGTTGTGAAACGCTTTATAGAAAACCTATCCCAGAGTTATTTACAGATGCATTTACACTAATTACAGAGGTTATCGAATCAAAAATAAAACCATCTGTACCTTATGGAAAGATTCATCAAGATGCATTTGGAAATATTCCAAAATTTAAAAATCGTGGTTTAATAGGAAGAGCAATATTAGGTGTTGGGTTACAAGATGTTTTAGTCACAGGATTGACTCCTATGTTAGATATTGAAATTCTTGGGGCAACCAGTGATCATGTCATTATTGATTGTAAAAATACAGAATTAAAGGTCGGAAATGAAGTCAAATTTAACCTCAATTATGGAGCACTACTCGCAGCAATGACCTCACCATATATAACCAAAAAATT
>JAOZUW010000215.1 GCA_029938465.1 Bacteroidales bacterium
TTGAATAAATATCACGATGTAAAAATATCAAAAAAATGGTAGATAGAACTGCTTTCTGATGTCTTTAATAATTTAGCTCGTATTTGATTCAAGTTATATCCGTTTTTTCCTTGACCAAACTTCTCTTCAATCTGATTTCTTTCTGTTACTAATAAACGATTATTCAATCATCACCTTATTAAAATACCGATGATTTTCATCTTTGACTTCAACAAAGTATATTCCTGATTTTGTGGAAGAGCCTATCTGGAAATTGAAACTATGTGGTCCTTGTTGTAAGTTTCCATTATAAAAGCTTTGTACAAATCTGCCTGACATGTCAAATAGTTTGATTGTTGTATGAGCACTAGTTTCTATAGATAGATTTAATTGAAAACCAGATTTAATAGGATTGGGAAATAACTCCATGTCAGTAATGTTTCTATCCAACTCAGAAATTGCATCTATTAGTTCAAAATCAAAGTAATTTAAATTAAAAGCATTATTATTAGCAGTAAAGGTCATTGTGTAGTTTCCTTTGGTTAGAGAAATATTCGATGTAAAATCTTCCCAGTTTTGCCATCCATCAGTAGATTCATAAGAAACAGTAGTTTCAGTATTTGCATCAAACTTTAAACTGAAAGAGCCAGGTTCATAACCTGAGATACGACTAGTTATAGCATATTCTCCATTTTGTTCAACTTCTACATTATATTTCAACCAATCTCCGGGTTCTATCCAGCCTATATTCAATCCGCCTCCAGTATCACTGCACTCCTCAGTTCCTATTCCTTGCATATCATAATAGTCTTCGGCTTGAATTTTTCCTGGAATTGAAGTAATACTTCCACCTGAAGCATTGTTGAAAACGTAAAAGTCCTGGAAAGTCTCTAAAACTAAGCTGGAGGAGTAAATACCATTTCCACTATAAGAAATAGAAATCTCTCCTTCACTTTCATCAATACTCTCGTTTAAAATCAGTATTAGTTGGCTTTCATCTATATCAGAAACCTGAATTTCTTGAACCATATTAGGAGCCACAACCCCATTCATCTTAATCTGAAAGACCAAGGCATCATCGCTTACAGAAGAAACCTGATCACTTAAAGCCAATAAAATACTGTTGCCCTGAATCTCGACCATGGCCGCATAAGGTGAAAAAAAGCTGCTGTTTTCATGACTTGGAAATTCATTCAATCCGTGTTTGTATGCAAATAAAGGCTGATAGTCGGTATCTCCAAAATTGACCGGATAATGATTCATATCTTTTGGCCAGGAAATGGATAACTGACCGCTTGGATTATTCTCACCAAATAGAATATCAGCGATTCCGTTACCTCCTTCTGAACCCGGTAACCAAGAAGCAATAAAGGCATCTGTATAAGGGAGAATATCACTAATAATGAGAGGCCGGCCCGATACTAAGACTGCCACAACAGGAATGCCATTTTCTTTAACTTTCTTTACCAAATTAATATCCGAATGGCTTAAGAAGAGTGTTTCCCTGTCGCCAGATCCTTCTGCGTAAGGGTTTTCTCCAATAACCACAACTGCTACATCAATATTATTGGTTTCATCACCATTTTCAGAGAAGATAATTTCACTGCTTCCTGCCATATTTTGTAGTCCGGTTAAAATATTAGTTCCTGTGGTGATATTGCCATTGGAACCTTGCCATGAAATACTCCAGCCACCACATAATGCTCCCAGGTCATTGGCAAGTTGGCCTGCAACCATAATTCTTTGGCCGTTTTTTTGTAAGGGCAACATATCATTTTTTGCGCCAAGCACAACTAAAGATTCTCGCACTGCTTTTCGGGCAGTATCTCTGTGAATCTGAGATCCAAAATCGGCAGCAAAACCTGGATTGGTCATGGGCTCATCAAAAAGATTCAATAGAAATTTCTGTTTTAGTATTCTTCTTACGGCATCATCAATTCTTTCTTGGCTTACTTCATTATCTTGAACCAGACTTTTTAAAATGTTGATGTAATAAATATATCTGTCTGGAACCATTACCATATCAATTCCCGCATTGATAGATCTTTTTATAGCTTCTCTATAATCTTCATTCACTTGATCTACTCCTTTCCAATCGGAAACAATAAAGCCTTCAAAACCCAATTCATTTTTTAATACATCGGTGAGCAGATAATCATGGCCATGCAATTTTACACCATTCCAACTATTATATGAAGCCATAACGGTCCCAACTTCTGCATCAATAGCATCAATATATCCAGACATATGTATTTCCCTAAGCACTTCCTCTGTTGCTACCGTATTGCCTTGGTCATCCCCATTAGTAGTTCCGCCATCACCTACAAAATGCTTGGCACAGGCCAATATGCTTTCGGCTGTGCTTAAATCATTTCCTTGTAAACCAAGCACCGAAGCTTCAGCCATTATTTTTTGTATTTCGGCAGTTTCTCCAAATCCTTCGTAGGTTCGTCCCCATCTTTCGTCTCTAGGAACTGCAATGCAAGGGCTAAAGGTCCAATCTATTCCAGTAGCAGCTACCTCTTTGGCAGTAATTTCATTAACAGACCTGACCAATTCTGGATTCCAGCTACATCCCAAACCAATATTATGAGGAAAAATAACTGCTCCATAAACATTATTGTGCCCATGAACAGCATCCACTCCATAAACTATCGGAATTCCTAAACGACTTTGTAAAGCAATAGTCTGATAATCATCATACATTTCGGCCCATGCAGCTTGCGTATTTGGAGAAGGAGCAGAGCCTCCGCCACTTAATAAAGAACCCAATGAATAATAAGAAATATCGTTGATGTTCTCGAGCATTCCTCTTTCGGCTTGTGTCATCTGGCCAATCTTTTCATCCAGAGTCATAAGTTGAAGTAAGCTATCAACTTTTTCATCAATGGTGAGGTTTTGAGCTAAGGAAGCTATAGAAAAGGCTAATAATAGTATGAAAGTACTTATTGATTTTATCATTGGTTGTAATTTTGTGCAAATATAATAAGGCTAGGAAATTTCACATAGAATAAACTACATCAAAACTACATCAAGTGCTTTATTATGAATTCAGAAATCAGTAAATGAAACAAAAACTATTAGAATTGACTTTCACTTTGTCTGGAGTTAAGCTACATTTATCCTCAGTAAAAACAACAAACAGAAGATTTTTTTTGTTACCTTGGAATAACCACTTAATTTAATGGCTTTAGCAAATTGGTATTTTATATTTGTTTTAAGGAGGCATGAGAAATCTGAAAAATAATAGCCAATAAAATACATTGCAGGGTGATATATGTGTTAAAAAAGTGATAGTGTACAAGGGTCCAATAATCATCAAATACCTATAAGAAAAACATTCATATACGATCAATAATAGCTTAATTTGGCCAAATACATTTAAAAATTCTTATCAAACCAGAAGAACACTAATGATGTATTTATTTTGAAATGAATAAGTAGGCAAATACAAATCTTATAATCTTTATTATCAGCTTTTTGT
>JAOZUW010000216.1 GCA_029938465.1 Bacteroidales bacterium
GGTGTTAATAAGCTCTTCCTGAGTTACCTTCAATGTAATTAATAAAGCTTTTATTCACTACTTTATTACCACCGGGTGTTGGGTAGTTACCTGTAAAATACCAATCGCCAGTATGATGGGGCACAGCCTCATGCAGGTTTTCAATACTCTGAAATATGACTTTTACTTTTGCCTTTACGTGAGAAGGAGTAACCAATTGGGCTACTTTTTCTGAAATTTGAGCTACTGAAAAAGGTTTGTATATTTCTTTCACATAGTTTATAACATCCTCTTTGGGGAAGTGTTCCTGTGCTTTACTCTTTTGATATACCTTATTTAAAATAGATTCTTGTTTGGTTTCTTTTATCAATTCGATGGCAGCTCTAAAAGCAATAAAATCTCCAAGTTTGGCCATATCAATACCATAACAATCAGGATAACGAATTTGTGGTGCTGATGAAACAACCACAATATCGGTTGGACCCAAACGATCAATAATACTAATAATACTTTGCTTTAAAGTTGTTCCTCTTACAATGCTATCGTCAATAATAACTAATTTATCTTTCCCTCTTTTTATGCTTCCATAGGTGATATCATAAACATGGCCTACTAGATCATCTCTTTGATTGTCTTGAGTGATAAATGTACGTAGCTTCATATCTTTAACCGCTACATTCTCAATACGAGGCGTAAACAGCATAATATCTTCAACATCCTTTTTCTGAGGTTTGTCACCCAGCTCCAGAATTTTTTCTGCTTTTATTTTATTGCAAAAATGATTGAGTTCTTCAACCATGCCATGATAGGCAACAGCGGCAGTATTAGGTATATAAGAAAATACTGTATTTCGGAAATCAAAATTTATTTCTTGAAGAATTTCAGGTGTAATTAAAGCACCTAATTTCTTTCTTTCATTATAGATATCAATATCTGTTCCACGACTAAAATAAATCCTTTCAAAAGAACAAGCAGTATTCTTACCTGGAGGTAATATTTCTACTTCTTCAAAAGTATTATTGTGTTTGATAATCAAGGCATGTCCAGGTTTAAGCTCTTTTACCTGATCGGCTGTTAAGTTAAAAGTAGTTTGAATAACAGGTCTTTCTGAAGCAGAAACAATAATCTCATCATCAGCATAATAGTAAGCTGGGCGAATGCCGTTTGGATCACGTAAAACAAAAGCATCTCCATGGCCTAATAATCCAGTGATAACATATCCTCCATCCCAATCTGATGATGATCTTTTTAAGATGTTTTTTATGTTTAAAGCAGTAGCAATCTGCTCTGTAGCTTCTTGTTTGTTAAAACCTTCAAATTTGTATCTTCTATATAGTTCTTCGTTTTCTTCATCCAGAAAATGACCAATTTTTTCTAGCATTGTAATAGTGTCACTAGTTTCCACCGGAAACTGACCATAGCTTATTAGTCGATCAAAAAGCTCATTAACATTAGTTAGGTTAAAATTTCCGGCTAATACCAAATTTCTGGTTTTCCAATTGTTTACTCTTAAAACCGGATGGATACTTTGAATGGTATTGATACCAAATGTACCGTAGCGTAGATGACCCATAAATACTTCACCAGTAAAACGAGCATTTTCTTTTAACCAGTCTACATCGTTGAGGCGTTTTGGGTTTTCTTTTTCGATAAGCTGTAGGGGTTCGTATGCCTCATTAAATATATCTTTTAAAGGAGTGGTAGTGTTGGAACGTTCTCTGTCAATATAAGTTTTCCCTGCTGACATATTTAGTTTCACACTGGCAATACCAGCACCATCCTGACCTCTGTTATGTTGCTTTTGCATTAATAAATGCATTTTGTTAAGCGCATAAAAAGCAGTGCCATATTTTGAAAGATAGTGTTCTAATGGTTTGCGAAGTCTTAATAGGGCAATCCCACATTCATGTTTAATCTGGTCACTCATTTGTTGTATATTTGCTGTAATTCAAAATGCAAAAGTATCATTAAAAAAATTCATGATGAAGAAAAATATTTATTTAATATATCTGATTATTACTTTATTCTCTTTTTCGTCAAATGCTCAATATTCCACTCCGGGAAACTATGGAAGTTATACTCTTGACGATCTGGTTGCCATCTCTGGAGGAGTTGTAGTTTTTAATGATAATAGCTTTTGGTTTACTGAGGATGTGACCATTTCGCAAACCGATACTTTGTATATTGCGGATGATGGTATCTTGAATATATACGAAGATGTTTTATGGACTATAAAAGGGGTGTTATTGATGACTCCTCCCGATGAATTTTTAGTAAATAAAACATCAGAAGGTGGCAATTTTCGCGGGATCCGATTTGAAGATAGCCCTGCTTCGCGTTTGTATAATATGTTGAGTATTGGAGGTGGTGGTATAAAGCTTGTAAATAGTGATATGGAATTTCATAATTGTTCTATTACTTATTATGATCAAGGATATTGTTCAGCAGCTATTGACTTATTTCAATCGGACCCATTGATATACGATTGTTTTTTTGAGTATAATGATGGTGCAGCTATTGCATCGGCAGCAAATGGTGCTTCCAGCCCACGGATTATAAAAAACCACATTTGGTATAATGATGATAGTAATCAAAATGTGCCACAAATTAATTTGGGAACTTCCAATGGAACAGATCCAATAGTGATCGATAGTAATTCAATTAGTAGTTTCCAGGAAATGTCGGGAGGAATTACTGTTTCAACACTTGCTGGAGGTAATTTGTTGGCTTTTATCAGAGGTAATATAATAGAGAGGAATCGCTATGGAATAGCCGTGATAGGAGATAATATTCATTCGGTTATTTCGGGGAATATTATACTTGATAATTTCAATCAGGGAGAACCTATGCAGGGTGGTAGCGGGATTAACTTTTATGGTGGAGAAAGCAATACCTCAATGGTTTCACATAATATTATTAAAGGAAACCTATGGGGAATCACCATAGTGCTGAATGCTAAGCCTAATATGGGCGATGGCAGCTCGGAAAGTCCAGGGTATAATAGAATCCTTCATAATATAAATAGTTTTCAAGACTATAATTTATATAATAATACATCTGGTGAAATTATGGCATTGAATAATTTTTGGGGCACTGAAGATGTAGCTGAAGCTGAGGAAACTATATATCATGTGGTGGATGACCCCAGCTTAGGTGAGGTTTTCTTTGATCCTATGTGGACCAATCCGCTGGGGATAGAAAAACAGACTGAAGAAATGTTATTTACGGTTTACCCTAACCCTTGTTCCCATTATTTTAGAATAGAATTACAGGATGGTGAATCGGCGTATTATGAAGTATTTGATGTTTTAGGTCATAGGATTGCAGATGGCTTTCTGGATGTAGGCACAAAAGACATATACACACAATCTTGGGAAAAAGCAGTTTATTACCTTCGGATAAAAACCTCCGATAGAGTTTTTAACAAAACCCTTATTGTGGAGCAGTGATTACATTGTAATTAAAAAAACCTCGATAAA
>JAOZUW010000217.1 GCA_029938465.1 Bacteroidales bacterium
CTACCGATATGTTAGAAAAAATGGCTGGTGTGAAATAATCAATTCAGATCTATATATTATAATAAAACCCTGCATTTGCGGGGTTTTGTGTTTTATTTCATTATTTTTGTATTACTATTTTATATCAAACACAGGCTATTACAATTTTTATAAGATTTGCATTATGCAATTAAAAGAAAAATTCGACCCCAAATGTCTTGAAGAGGCGAAAGAAATAAATCCTTTTTCTGTAGATTTTATCAAAAGAAGAAAGGTAAGTGGTTATACCATTGATGGAGAATCTTCAAAAGATTTGGATGATGGTTTTATGATCTATCAGAACGATAATAGTTATAATTCTTGCCAATTCTTCCTCAGTAGCTGGTATAACATCATTTACAATCCATGGATTTCCTAAAGGGTCTGGATTAATGTTGACTAATTGGGCTTTTGTTATAGAGCCAAAAGCTACCATAAAGATTAAAAGCATAAAATTGATTTTATTTTTCATAATAAAGCGTATTTAAGGTTTAACTAATTTATATGATCTAGTTGATGAATTAGAAATAAATTGTGCTATATATAAGCCAGAAGGATAATGTTCTGTTGGGATTTTTATTGTAGAAACATCACTTGAAACAGATTGATTAAAAACTATCTGACCGCTAATATTGATTATTCTAATATGTGTTTTTGCTGAAAACATTTGAACCAGATCGATAAAAATTTCATTTTCAAATGGATTAGGATTAATTCTAATTTCATTAGCTAATAAATCATTATTATTAATGCCCACTGTAGTATTTGAACTCCTAAAAATTATACTACTTGAACTTTGAGGTGGAGTTTTTGCATATATAAATTCTTCATTATCTAATAATAATTCCTCAATACCAACTCCTGATAATCCATCAAGTAACCATTCAAAATTATCTCCTCCGTCAGTTGATCGACCAATACCAGAGGGCCAAGAGCTTGAAAAATATATATGCCCAGCATTGTTGATTAATAAATCCTCAATCGTTCTACCAATAAATAAAGGTTCCCATTCGTTTAATCCATTCCTTAATATATATATACCCGAAGAATTATTACCTGCAGCTCCTCTTACTCCAGCTATTAAATCATTGTTACTATTAACCTCCAGAGCTGATATACTGTGATTTAATAAGCCTAAAAATTCCCAAGTTTGTCCATTATCACTTGATTTATAAACACCTCCCATATTGGGGAAATACGCCCCAAGACCCAAATAAATATCATTGGAATTTGCAACTAAAATATCACCAATATATTCGCTCGAATGCTCATGAGTTCGGAATAAACTATCCCAGGTTTGGCCATTATCTGCAGTTCTAATTAATAATCCACCATCTTCCTCCCAAAAACCAAGATAAACGGTATCGTTGCCCACACATAATAGTTCGTTTATTCCAAAATATGCATAGGGTGGCAATTCAATATCGTGCCACGAAACTCCATTATCATCAGAATAGACAACACTCTGAGATCCTTTGCTAACATATATTTTATCGGAATCCGTAATGCCCATTCTTGATACTAATTCTCCATTAAAATCATAAAACACAGACCAGGTTAGTCCTAAATCGCTTGATTTATAGATTCTACCATAGTCGAAACCTTCTCCTGTTCCAACCAATATTTCATTTTGGCTATTTATATCAAAACACCAAATCTTGGCTGTATCCGTAAAGTTCAATTGCTCCCAGAAATCCTGAGCAGATAAAAGATTTAAAGTAGAGGTGATAATTAGGAGGATTAATGTTAGAGTTGATTTTTTCATATTATTTATATTGGGTTGGAGTAAAGATAATTGGAATCCTGACTGATTCTTCATTTGAAAGAGCGGTACAACCATTTGTATACCAAGGGTCACCATTTGGGGTCGGGGTTCATATTTATTTGAGCGAATAGTACTACTGGTAGTAATACCATAATTGGAATTAAAAAGTGTATTTTTCTCATAACAATTATATTTGGGGTTAATAAATTTCCTTTATTTTATAAACTTCTGTATAAATATCTGATCCTCAATACAAACTTTCAAAACATAAATACCTGATATTAAAGGTGTTGTATTTATTTTAAGTTGATTATTGGTTAAAACTTCTGTATTTTTATATTGTAATTGCCCACTTACATCATAAATATAAACTATTACAGGGGAGCTGTTGTTCCTGCTTGTTTTGATATAAGCATTTAGCATGTCGACAATAGGATTAGGAAATATCTGAATATTCTTTTTTATTGTTTTGTTTGCTGTATTTATTCCAGTAATAGTTGGATTGATGCTTTTTACAACAAATTTAGGATTTGTACCATAAATATAATTTTCATTATCAATATGCAAATTATACAAATGATTTGTAGGCAATTCATCATCTTCAATTAGCTGGAAACTTTGCCCATTATCCTGTGAATATGCTTCTTTACTATGATAACAAGCATAAATGATATCTTCGCCATTAATGGCGAGATCTCTTCCGTCAGTTGCCGGTAATATGCGTACAAACTCATCGGTTCCATTATAAAGTGCATGTATTCCGGGATTTTCATTATAATCTATCACCCACCAATCGGTAGTAAAAACATCATTATTTGAATTTATTTCTAATGCCAGGATTTGATGATTTAATAATCCTACATAATCCCAGCTATATCCACCATCCTCCGATTTGTAAACGCCTCCTTGGTCGAAAAAATAACCCATAGTACTTACATAAATTATACCATCACTTGTGATATCAATATCAGAAATATATTCGTTCTGTTTATCTGTAACATTTGAAGAATGCCACGTATTTCCGCCATCAACTGAAAGAACAAATAGTGCACCATTATCAGGCCACAAACCCAAATATATGGTATCATTATCTATGCATAAAATTTTATGTATTGTCCCTTCAGAGAAGGATGTAATTTCAATATCAGCCCATGTTTCTCCGTTATCATTTGATACAGCAAATTGATCAGGCCCACTTTTCCCAATATATATATCCCCATTCTTGTTACACGCAATGGACAATATTGAGAATTGGTAATTAAAAACCAACTCCCATGATCCCCCATTATCAGTAGAACGAAGCACCCCTCCGGTTTCCCCAGCAGCGCCCAATCCTAAAAAAATATCACCTGCATTATTAGTGGTAATACATTTAATAGATAAAGTATCATCTGGAAAATTCAATTGCTCCCAAAAATCCTGAGAATGAGCTTGATGGATAAATAGAAATAGTAGGATAAAAAGAAATAGGGTTTTCAATCTTATTAGTGTTTTTATGGATATAGATAAATAAGGCATCATTGATTTTTGGATGTTTTGCTATAAAGATAGTAAAATAATAATTAATTATATAATAGGTATTACTTCTTCAACCGAAATACAATTTCATCATTTTTTTCGGAAATGCTTAATTTCCCTTGACGAATCATTTTTTGTGTTT
>JAOZUW010000218.1 GCA_029938465.1 Bacteroidales bacterium
ATGCTGGATTAGGATATTTATAAAAACCCTCTCCACTTGCTATTCCAGTCTTACCCTTATCAATCCATTCTTCTTTTATTCTGTTGGCTCTATCAATCATTGCTTTATTATTGGTTTTTGTGCCATTCATCAGCGCAATATTATAGACTGTTTGCATTCCAATCATGTCTATAATACCAAAAGGACCAACTTTTGCACCAGTACTAATCATCCATGTTTTATCAATACTTTCAAAATCCGATATTCCTTCAAAAAATAGATGTTGCCCTGCCGATAATAAAGGAACCAATAAGGAGTTTAACACATAACCTGATTGTTCTTTATGGATTGGAATTGGAACCATTCCTATATCTTTTGCGAATTTTATTACAATATCAAAAAATTGCTTGTCTGTTCCAGTGTGCATCATTATTTCGCCAACATTTGCATCCCAAACAGGGTTAGCAAAGTGTAATGCCAGGAATTTTTCTGGTCGACCAGTTTCCTGAGCATACATACTTGGTAGCATTGTTGATGAATTAGAAGTAAAAATTGTTTTCTCAGGCGCAAATTTTGCTAAATCTTTATAAAACGATTTCTTAATTTCAAGTTTCTCAGGAACCGATTCACTTACTAAATCAGCATCTTTTACAGCTTCTTCTAAATTTATAGTGTAAGATAAACGTGCCATTGTTGCATCAATTTCTTTATGTGTAGCACCTCTTTCGGTTTCAAACAGTTCTGCAAATTTATTATGAAAATCTTTACTTGTCTCTATTCCTTTATCGAAAACATCATAAACAGTTACGTTAAAACCATGAAAAGCTGTTTGCCAAGCTATTTGTGAGCCTAATACTCCAGCTCCTGCTATTACTACATTTTTTATTGTCATAATTATCTCAGTTTTGAATTAGAAATTTACTATTAAACATATCTTTATAAACCTTATTTCGATTATAAATTAATAATACAAAAAGCCAATAGCGCATTTGACTTAAGACTAAAAATCAAGAAGTTATAGCGAGTTATATCAAATGATTTTTATTTCAAAGATGATGAGCTATTGATTTTTTCGCAAGCAGATTTCGATAATTAACCCATATACTTCCCCATCTCACAGCCGCCGAATAAATTATCCTGATAATCCTTTATAAATTCGAGTTGTCAATGTGCTAATTACCTAAAGTTGTGAGATAATCTAGAATTGAACTGAAGTTATAATGATATACACACATAATGAAATGCGCATTTTTATAGGCATTTCGTTTTTATAGAAATACAAGTAGCTAATAAAAAAAAACTACTTCTAAAAATCACGTTTATCTACTTATTGCTTTTAAAGCTCCGATTAAATATTTAGGATTATGAGCAGAATCATACATTGGATGCACTTTTTTATCTGTTTCAAATAAACCATAAACAGCCATTTGTGCAGTTCTTACAGAATATTCAACGGTAAACACACAATCTTTTGGTGCTTCTGCAAATTGACCTAAGAAAGCAAAATTTGTAGCACCTTTAACTACTACATCAGGTCTATCACCTATTTCTCTAGGCATAAATAAACTATCAACAAATGGCATGGCAACCGGAATACAATTTACTTTACCCGCATCTGTAATAGGCTTCATTAAATCCTGAATCTTTAAATGATAATACAATTCCTCAAGCATCTCTGCACCAGTACATTCCGCCATTGTTTTCTTAATATGATTTCCTTTTCTATCCGGATATAAACCATATCCCCAAAATATTTTCACATCATCGGGTTGATTTGGAAAATGTGGCTGACGAGCAATCACAATTGACATTAACCAATTTGAATCCGTTAAGGTTACTAATCCTCCTGTTCCATCGACATTTCCTGAGAAATTCTCCATATATTCTAAGAAGGTATTATCTTTCATTGTTGCTGTAAACGAATACCATTTTTGCAAATCAATATTATCACAAAATGGACTCGGATTTCCAAAAGCATTATCTTTTGCTGCAATTTTCTTCCACAATTTCCAAGAACCTGATTCTTCAACACCTTTTAATTTGGCTGGTTTATCCCAAGTTCCATTATCAGTGCTTTCTGTAATGGATCCATTTGTAAAGAATACAAAATCATTTTTACCTAAAACAATCTCTTCTTTATCTTTCATATGTAAAACGGTAGCAGTTTTCTTGTCTATTGATAAGTTAAAATCTATATCAACAACTTCTTGTCCCATATCAAAATGCACTCCTTTATCTTCAAGATATGTTCGCATAGGACGAACTACAGAATCATATTGATTGTATTTTGTTCGCATTACACCACCTAAACGATAAAGACCGTCTACCAAATGAATGAAACGTTTCATATATCTACGCATTTCGGCAAGACTGCTCCACTTTTGAAATGCAAACATAGAAGTCCATATATACCAAAAACTGGTATCAAAAAATGCTTGATCAAACCAATCCTCAATTCTTTTGTTGCCCAGTGACTTTTCAGAAACATAAGTTAGTTTTAAAAAATCGGCTTGCTGTTTCAATGATAAACCATAAGATGATACATCTAATTTCTTACCATCTTTTAATAAACGTGCTTGTCCATTACTAACAAATCGTTCATTAAAATCATAAGACTCATCTCTTACAGATACGTTTGGATCTTCTAGCGATGGTATATGAGATAGTAATTCCCAGTAACATTCGTAATGCATTTCATGCATTCTTCCACCTCTAACAACAAAACCATTTTCAGTGTCACCTGCACCATCGGTAGCTCCTCCAGCTATTTTATCTTTTTCTAAAATATGAATGTTTTCACCAGAAACACCAGCATCTTTTATTAAATATAATGCACTTGCAAGTCCTGCAATACCACTACCAATTAAATATACTTTAGCATCTTTTGAGTTCTTAAATTTCTCTGTTTTCATTTGTTTTTTTTATATTATTATTCCTACTCAATGATTTTTTTGGAGTTCTGATATTTTAATTTTAAGTGTTGTAGTTTTTAATGAACCCTAACAACTATTACTTTTTTAACTACAATATTCAAAAGTACACAAAATATATATTACAAATCAACAAACCTTCATTTTAGGATTATCTTTTACCGTGCTTCAAAAATAGCTAGATGAAGTACTAACAAGCTTTGCAGAAAGCTAAACACGAACTATCATCTAAAATAAAAAATTATAATTAACAATTTTTTACCAGCACCTTATTCCTTCTTAAAAAAAAACAACCAAATTTTCGTTTAATGAAACTTAGCATAGATACTTTTATAATGATTGTCCTAGATTAAATATTTTTCATAGTTGAATCAGAATTTCAAAACACTTATGGATTATATTTTGTTACTTTGAAAACAAAATTGCATCGAATTACAGAAAACAATCGGAGAAAAACAACCAACTATAACTACCAATGAGAAAAATATTCATCATCAGTATTTTATACATTA
>JAOZUW010000219.1 GCA_029938465.1 Bacteroidales bacterium
TAATTTGTTTATTGAGACCAATAATTAATCTATCATTTTTAGCAGCTTAACTCAGCATGATTTCCAACTACTTCTAGTATTGTCGATTGAAATCAGAATTATAAGATCAGTTATTAATCTGTATAATATTTTGATCATCTTTTCCAAGTGTTAAAATAGCCTCTACTCTTTTTTGCCATAGTTCACCAAATAATGTCTTTTCTTGCTCATTGGCCTGATTCATCATTATTTTTTGCATTAATCCTTGTTGCCTAGGATCTACAGCAACATTTGGCTGATAGGATAACTCTACATAAGCACCCGTATCTTTTCTTGTAAATTTATACTGACCTTTGATATCTGCATCAAAATTCATTAAAGAATGACGCACAAATTTTCCACCAATACCTTTAAATCCACTAATTTGGGTAGCTCCAGTAATATGAGAAAAAACCTGAGCAATTACACCATTAACACCTTCAGCAAAAGAACCATTAAAAGAGATAGACACCTGACCTCTTTGAGGTATTTCATTAGGATACAAATACTGTAACGCCTTTAAACTCACCAGATAAGCACCAGCTACAGTGGGACAACTATGACCAGCTGATTTTACTACATCTAAATAGTTAAACTCTATAATACCATCTTCAAAAGTGCCTAAAAATTGGGATAAATCATCTTTTAAAATAATTTTTTCTATCTCTTGATAAAAGGAAGGATACTTCATAATTTTTTTTGTCAAAAGTAAGTGTTTTTATTTTCTTGAAATCTTAAATTCTTGCCAAAAAAACAAATGAATTTTATGTGAATTTAGTCCCGAAAAAACAACTTATCTTTGAATCCTAAAATCATTGAACATATTGGTGCTATGGCAACAAAAAATCAATTCTTATTTATTGTTCTTATTCTCATACCTTTTGCTTTTTCTTTTGCTCAAAGCCAAAAGGTTAAAGGCTATATAGTTGAAGAAGGCTGCCAAGATCGAATTGCTTTTGTTCATATGTTTAGTCAGGATAAACAATACGGAACTTCCACCGATATTGATGGGAAATTCCAAATAGTTTTACCTAAAGAAATAGATTCTTTAGTACTATCCTGTGTGGGCTATCATACTCAAGTGGTAGCTATCAATAAGAATAAACAAAACCAAAAATTTGCTCTAATAGAGAAATCTTACCTCTTAAACGAATTTGAAATAACTCCTGGAGACAATCCTGCTCACCGAATTATCAAAAATGTGGTGAAAAACAGAAATATCAACGATCCCAACAAATTGGATAGCTATTCTTATACTTCCTATGATAAGATGATTATTACATTAGATATGGATAACGCTAAGATTATTGACAGTGTTGCTTTTCAGACGGATACCATAAAAAAGATTAAAGAGTTTACCATGGACAAAGATTTTATGTTGATGGAGAATGTGGTAGAAAAGAAATATTTGGCACCTGACCGCATCAACGAAAAAGTAATAGCCTCAAGAGTGTCGGGATTAAAAGATCCTTTGATCGTTTTTGTAGTTTCCCAAATTCAATCCACTTCTTTTTATGATGAGATTATCCATGTGATGAATAAAAACTATATCAATCCTATCAGCAAAGGGAGTCTTGATAAGTATTTTTTCCATATTGAAGACACCAACTATTCAGCTCAGGGTGATACAATTTTCTCCATTAGCTATGTGCCGTTTTCAAATAAAAATTTCGATGGTTTGAAAGGGGTTATGAATATTAGCTCTAATAAATGGGCCATAGTAAATGTTAGAGCTGAACCTGTTAACCTAAAAGAAGAAGGTATACAAATTGAGATACAACAACTTTACGATTTCATTGATGGACATTGGTTTCCTATACAACTTAATACCAATATTATTTTCCACAGTGCCACCGCAGTAACAAAAGCGGAGCAAGCCCGGTTTATTGGTATCGGCAAAAGTTACCATAAAAATATTGTTTTAAATCCCGAATTGGTAAAACGAGCGTTTTCTTATGCTGAAATAGAATTAGATGCCAATGCCGGATATAGAAAAGCTGAATTTTGGAATGAATATAGAGGTGATAGCCTTTCTGTGCGCGATAAAAGAACCTATGGATTTATGGATAGCATAGGAGAAGCTGAGAACTTTGATAAAATCATTAAAAAAGCCGAAACGGTGATGACCGGGAAAATTCCTTGGGGGAAATTTGATGTTCCATTAAATAAATTTGTAGGCTATAATAATTACGAAGGTCTTTGGGTTGGTGCCGGAATTAGAACCAACAAAAGGCTCAGCAGTAAATGGGATTTGGGTGTTTATGGAGCTTATGCCTTTAGAGCCCAAAAAGCCAAATACGGAATTGATGGCCATTTGCTTTTATACAAACCATGGGCGTTAAAGCTTTATGCTGCCTATTCTAGAGATTATACTGATGCCGCCGGTATTTCATTTTACGATAATCAAACATCCGTTTTAAGTCCCGAAAAATTTAAAGATTACTTTATATCCCGCGCCAATTATACCGATAGAAAAGAAGCCTATTTTCGCTTTAGAACGCTACGGTATATGCACGCAAGCATTGGTTTAAGAGTTGACAGCAAAGAAGCTGCTTACGATTATTATTTCCAACCCACAGATGCAAATGAAGCAACAAATGTTTTTCATTTTACCGAATTCCGAGTAGGAATACGCTATGCATTTAAAGAAAAATATTTTGATAACAGCCGTATGGTCTTATCCATGGGATCCAATTACCCTGTGGTTTGGTTTAATTATAGCAAAGGTCTAAAAAATATTTTGGGAGGACAATATGACTATCAACGTTTTGATATAAAAATACATAAGAGCTTTTATACCAAATATTTAGGCGAATCTAGCATCACTATTACTGGTGGTTATATTATTGGTGATATCCCCTACTCTAATCTTTATAGAGGCCAAGGTACTTATGGTGTTTTTACTATTTATGCTCCAGAGAGTTTTGGAAGCATGAGTGCTGCTGAATTTTTAAGCGACAGTTATGTTTCGGCATATTTTAGTCATAATTTTGGCGACTTACTATACCAAGGCGAAAAATTTAAACCCGAATTAGTACTGATAACAAATATTGGCTTTGGCTGGCTTTCTAATCCTGAATCTCATCATAATGTAGATTATAAAACTATGGATTTGGGGTATTACGAAAGCGGATTGCTTATCAATAAACTACTTAATCTAAAACTGTATCAAATTGGCATTGGAGCCACTTATCGCTATGGACCTTATTCCCATCGATTGATAGAAGATAATTTATCAGTAAAAGTAAGTTTAACCTTTCCTTTTAAAACATCTTTTAAAGTAGTGGAGTAGGCTGGGGTGATGGATAATTTGAACTTTAAACCTTGAACTTTAAACCTTGAACTTTGAACCATTAAGGCATTAAGAAACATTAAGCTTATTATGGAACTTTGAGC
>JAOZUW010000220.1 GCA_029938465.1 Bacteroidales bacterium
ACTCAAAAACTCCCAACTCATCTCTCAAATCTAAGCACCTCCCTCCAAGTACTTTTTAAAATCCAACGATTCATGTATTTTTACCAAAATTATATAGTTTCTAAAGCAAAATGATAAAAATAGCACTACTAATAACGGAGACCATAAATGACTTTTCTTTTATAGAACAAAAAATAGAAGCTTTATCCTTACAGGATTTTCAAATAGAAGTGTTTTTTGTTTTACATCAGGAATTCAATAATGATGCACCACTTACAAAAAGTAAAAACATAAACTACAACACCATATTATACCCAGAGGATGAGGATTTACTTTTTCGTGATATTTTGCAAAAAATGCAAAGTGATTATTTGATTTCCTTTTCTCCAGAAATAGAATATCCCAACAATTTTATCAGTCAATTATTTTTTGATCAAAAACCAAAGGAGCAAGCTATATCTGGCGAAAGAGCACCCTATACACAACGCTTGCTTAAGGCTATGCAGCAAAGTAAATATGGTTTGGGAATAGTAAAACAAGATATCAAAAGAGAATATCCCGAATTGTCGTTATCAGGAGCTTATAAAATAAGTAAACTGACCAAGCTTAGTATTCAGGAATTAGAAGTGGATGAAAGTTTTGCTATGCATTTAAATGCCCTGGCTATAAAGTCAGCCATAAAACCAATTTTGTATTTACCAGATTATAAAGATATTGAGTATTATTTGGACAAAGCTTCCTATTTTCAAGGTGTCAAGCAGCAAGCTCCCAGCTTATCTTATAAAAATAAGCCAAATGCTATAGGTTTGCCATTATATATGATGATATTTATAGTGATAAGCTTATTTGCAGCCCTGATCTTTCCTCCAGCATTAATTTTTCTATTAGTGATGAGTGCCTTGTATCTATTGGCTTTAACTTTAGAATCTTTGGCCATAACTACCATTAAAAAACAAGGTGATTTATTTCTTGGTCTGTTGTTTATGTTTATGGGGCTTCATTTTTATTATATGATTTCTTATTTAACACAAGTGAATAGGAAATAAGTAGAAAAATTTATGCTTAGGTTGATGCCATCCGATAATTATCGGATGTGAAAGACTTTCAGTTTCTCTAAATTTTTGATTTGAAATTGGAAGGCCAAAGCTAGAAGTAATTTATCTAATTCTGACTTCTAGCTTCTGACTTCTAACCCAGTTAGGATTAAAATAGAAACGAATTTTATTCGTAAAATAAACCTATGGCACTTCCAGTCCATAGTGGTTTATTTTCTCTAGAGAATCTAACTAATTTTCCGAGCCAACATCAAACCATCACGAAGAGGTAAAAGCACATTCTCCAATTTTTCACAATCCTGAACCTTTTTATTATAGTTTAATACTCCTTGGGTATCAGCATCGGTAGGTAAGGGGTTTTCTATTACTTTTCCATTCCATAAAACATTATCAGCGATAAGTAATCCGCCGGGTTTTAATTTTCCAATACAAAGATCAAAATAGCGAGGATAGTTTTTTTTGTCAGCATCAATAAAGATAATATCAAAATGCTGAGTCAGTGTAGGAATAATCTTTAAAGCATCACCAGTATGTTGGGTGATTTTATTCTGAAGCCCCGCTTTTTTAAAATATTTAGCTGCAATATCAAAAAGCTCTTCTTTAATATCAATGGTATGCAATAGCCCATCTTTTTTCATTCCTCTAGCCAAACAAATAGCAGAATATCCGGTATAGGTGCCAATTTCAAGAATACTGTGAGCAGAGCTAAGGGATGCCAGCAGCTGTAAAAACTGCCCTTGGGCAGCTCCGGACAGCATTCGCGGATGCATGATTTTCAGATTTGTTTCACGGTATAATTCGTATAAAACACCATCTTCAGGATAGCTATGTTCGCTAATATATTTTTTAATTTCCGGAGAAAGAATATTCATAAGTAATTGTTTTTCTTTGTGTCATCACCTACTCATTAATAATAAATCAACATGCTTAAATCGTCAGGATTAAACACCTCCTGAGCTACTTCTTGCATATCTTCAGCGTTTACGGCTCTTATTTTTTTATTGACAGATTGAATGGCACTAATTTTCCCAAAACTCAATAAGCTTCGTCCATTATTAATCATTTTATTGGCATTAGATTCTTCTGAAATGGCTATTTGACCAATAAATTGGTTTTGCGCTTTTTTAAGCTGTAATGGACCCAGCTTGACTTCTCTCAGCATCTTCATTTCCTTTTGCACCAATGCAATGGTTTTATCTAAATAATTTTTATCTGTTCCCAAATAAACCGAGAAATGTCCAGTATCGCTAAGAGCAGTGTAATTGGATTCCAAATTATAGGTGAAACCATATTTTTCACGAATGCCTAAATTTAATCTGGAATTGAGACCCGGTCCTCCTAAATAGTTATTCAATAAACTAAAAGCCACTCTTTTTTCTTCCTGAATGGAATAGGCTCTATTGCCAATCATACAATGTGCTTGATACACTCTTTTCTTCTTCCTGATTTGAACGGCTTCGTGCTTTTCGGGTGTTTTTCGTTGATGTTTCCTTTCTCTATCACTTAAGTTTGAGAAATATTGTTCCACCCAACTGATTAATAATTCAAAGTCAACATTTCCTACCGATGATAAGACCATATCTTTGGCCAGATAGTGTTTGTCTATAAAAGAAAGCACATCTTCTCGTTTAAACTTTCGCACTTTAGCTTTAGTACCTAAAATATTGAGCCCCAGAGGATGTTTTGGAAATAGGAGTAAATCAAAATCATCGAATATTTGCTCAGCAGGGCTATCTTTATAGCTATAAATCTCATCAATAACTACTTCTTTTTCCTTCTCCAATTCCTTTTGAGGAAAGGTGGAATTAATCACAATATCTGCTATTAGTTCCAGGCTTCGCTCATAATCTTGAGTAAGAAAAGCAGCCTGAATAACTGTTTCTTCCTTAGAAGTATAGGCATTGATTTCGGCACCCACATCCTCTAATCTGCTAAGTACATGATAGGCTTTACGCTTTTTGGTGCCTTTGAAAATAACATGCTCAATAAAATGAGCCAAGCCATTTTCTTTTTTCATTTCATCACGTGAGCCTGTGTTAATAATTAATCCCAAATGCCCCACTACACTATCACTATTAATATGCTGATGCACTAAACGTAGGCCATTGGATAAAGTATGTATTTGATAATCTGCCATAAACAACGGCAAAAATAGTTATTTTAAACGATAATCCTCTGGCTTATATTATTATGCCCCTTCAGGGCATTTATAACTAGCTTTGGAGAAAGAGTTTTCTTCACAAATCATCACTCACTATTCTTAATTCATTATTCCTCATTCACTATTCTAAACTCTTCTCCCGAAAATTTTCGGGACACAAATCATCAATCAAAATTTTTCCCTTATTTTTGCAATTCAATTAAAAACTAAAAT
>JAOZUW010000092.1:0-10291 GCA_029938465.1 Bacteroidales bacterium
AATAAAATTCGTTTCTATTTTAATCCTAACTGGCTTAGAAGTCAGAAGCTAGAAGCCAGAGTACTTCTAGCTTTGGTCTTCCAATTTCAAACCAAATATTTGCAGAAACTGAAAGTCTTATACCAACTAAGGATTGAGACCAATAAATACCCAAATAAGCTTATCCCATTTTTTCTATATTACTTAAAGAGAAATTACTAAAACAACTTCAATAATTCTCCAACAATAAAACCTAAATAATTACCTGCAGCATATCCTATAATGCCAACAGTAATCCCAGGAACTAAAATATTTCTGTTTTTAATAGCACTACACACCACTGGAACAAAAGGAGGACTACAAATAAGAGCCGTTGAAGTGATCATCAAAGTATCTGCATCGGTCTTGGTAAATCTGCTGATAAGGCTTTGCAATAGTAATGAACCAAAAATAACAAAAGCAGGATAGTAAATTAAATCGAAGCTGGCAGAAACCAAATCTTTTAAATTTACCATACTCGCCACTGCTACACTAAAAACCAAAATAAAATACATGCCCAAATCAAAGGATTTTTCTATTTTATTAACTCCTGGTATAAAAGAGGCTGCCAAAGCTAAGGTACTAAGAGACAATATAACAACTATCATAAAATAATCTTGGGGAAACAAACTAGCTAATCCTGCAGATATTGCCAATATCAAAACAGCTAATCCAAATACTTTTAATTGAGGGATCGTAGATTCTTTATTAAATATTTTATCAAAAATAGGTTCATCATCAAAATATTCTTTTTGAAGTCCATCTCTCATTTTAAAAGGAGGTAAAAATTTTAAGAAAAAACGATGACCTAAAGTAATTAGAAATAAAAAATAAAGTGCACCAAAAATCATATCGTAAGAATGCACCACCAAATAAGTTTCATTGGAAACATCCAGCATTACTTTTAGAGAAGCTAAGTTTGGTGTTCCTCCAGTATATACTCCAATCAACAACGCTCCCACTTTCCAAAAATCTTGAGCATCTTCTGGTTTAAAAATAAAATAACCAATAAAAACAGTAATCACAACGCTAAACATACCTACCGCAAGAGCTTTGAGCGTTGGACCTGCCAATTGAAACCACTCTTGTACTTTTGTTGGGAACAACAGCAGTGGAATGGCTAGTGGAATACTTGCGCTGATAAAGATATCTTGAATCTGTGCACTTCCATCTGGCAATAGCCCACTTAATCCCATAATAATACCTACACCATAAGCTACCACAATAGATCCAATTTTTTTGACTAAGGTAGACTTCTTACATAAATAAAGAATAACTGCAGGTATAAATAAATAGAATATTGAAAGTAAAGCAAGTTGCATATTTCTTATTTGTGGCTAATGTAATAAATTCTCAATTTCTACAAAATTATTCCTTGTGACTTTGATTTATCCCACAATCCATAACTAACTCCCGCAAACCCGGATATGATTGCACCATATATTCATTCATAAAAGGTATTGGCACCCATACTGCTGCTAAAATATCTTCTTCAAATTGCGGACTAAGCTTCCCAGAGTATGTAGAACGCATTAAATACCAATGTGTTTCTTTCAATATCCATTTATCATTATACCTATAAATATGATAAACATTAGGTAGCTTTTTATCAATTTGGATTTCTGCCACTGCCGTCTCTTCCATCACTTCTCTTATGGCAGCCTCTTCAATTCCCTCATTTTCTTCAACTTTTCCTTTCGGAAAATCCCACTTTTTAAAACGATGAATCATTAAAATTTCATTTTTATTATTGAGCACCAAGCCTCCAGCAGCTTTAAGTAATGTAAAATATTTTTCAAATTCTATGAAAGATTTTTTCACATCATTAGTTTCAACCCAAAAGGAAGAGATATTGATATTGTTTTTAATTTTCTCAGTTAGCAACTGTATTCCGGCAGGCTCTATTTGTTGAAAATCAGATAGACTTTTATCATTTTGCGAAAACTCTTGCTCACTTCCAAAAAAAATTAAGCTATTATTGACAAAAACTTTATAATTTTGCATAAAATTGAGTTTGTTTACTTTCAGGTAAAATTGTTTCACAAAAATAACAAATAATAATGCTCCAATACAATGAAGTAGCAGAAAATGTTGCTAAATCACTTTTACAAGTAAAAGCTGTAAAACTAAGCCCAAAGAAACCTTTTAAATGGGCGTCTGGCTGGAACTCACCCATATACTGTGACAACAGAATAACACTATCATACCCTCAGATAAGGACATACATTCGTCAAGAGTTTGTGAAAATGATTAGAGAAGAAATAGGACATATTGACTTGGTAGTAGGTGTGGCTACAGGTGGAATTGCTATTGGGGCATTGGTTGCTCAAGAATTAGGAATGCCTTTTGCCTATGTACGTTCTTCTTCCAAAGGACATGGCCTAAGCAATCAAATTGAAGGAGTTGTAGAATCAGGACAAAGAGCCGTTGTTATTGAGGATTTAGTATCCACAGGAGGAAGCAGTCTACAAGCTATAAAAGCACTAAGAGAAGTAAAATGCGATGTGAAAGGATTAATATCTATCTTTAACTATGGTTTTGATGTGGCAAAAGATGCTTTTAAAGAAGCTAATTGCCGTATGCTAAGCCTCTCAGATTATGATGTTCTTATTGAATATGCTCAAAAATCAGATTACATTAATAAAGGAGATTATGCTAAATTAAAAAAATGGCGTGAAGATCCTGCAAATTGGAAAAAATAATACTATGCAAAACATCATTAGCGAAACCAAAAGAGTAAAAACTTCGGCAACAACTATTTTCGAATTTCTATCAGATTTTAACAACCTTGAAAAACTTATGCCCAGCAAGGTGACGAATTGGAGCTCTACTGCCGATTCTTGCTCGTTTACTTTGGATGGAATGGCTACTCTAAATATGAAAACAGGTAGTAATAAAACCGATAGCTTAGTACAAATGGTAGCTACTGGTAAAAATCCTTTTCATTACGACTTGAATAATCTAATAGAAGCCAAAGGTGATAATGAATGTGATGTTCGTATTGAATTAAATGCCGATATGAACCCAATGTTGGCTATGATGGCCAAAAAACCACTCAATAAGTTTATTGATATTTTGGTTTCAAAATTGGCAGAATTGTATTAATAACCCATCTATTTTTTTTCTAATCTAAGTATTCCATATTTTTTTCTTTAGCTAAGCAGCTTTTTTCATATCTTTATAAACTCGTTTAATAGATGTACAGAAAAAGTTATGCTCACAAGAATAGTTTTTTTATTGCTGTGTTTTATTCCATTAAATATTTGGGCTATTCATGATCCAAAAACCACTGGTGCACAAGCATTAGGAATGGGAAATATTGGTGTAGTTGGCACTCATTTTAATGCTGTATTTAATAATCAGGCAGCTCTGGCCTATTTTACAAATATTGCTGCAGGAATAAACTACGATCAAGGGTTTTTTACCGATAAATCATTAAGTACTAAATCAGGAGCCTTTATTTTGCCAACAGGGTCTGGCACTTTTGGAGTTCATCTTAGTTATTTTGGACATCAAAACTATAATGAGCAAAAAGTAGCTATTGCTTACGGTAAAGCACTTGGGAAAAGATTAGCCATTGGTGTAGAGCTCGATTACTTTAGAAGTTTTATAGGTGGCGACTACGGAAGTGCAGATGCTGTAAGTTTTGAAATAGCTTTATATAGCAAGCTTAGCGAATCATTAGAATTAGGGGCGCATATTATTAATCCCATTGGTGCAAAGATTGGTCACCAAAATCCAGAAAACATTCCTATTGCCTTTCAGTTTGGTTTATTATATCATATTGATCATAAACTACGACTAGCCACCGAAGTAGAAAAAATATTAGATCAAAAAGCCAATTATAAATTTGGTTTAGAATATCAGATAGTAGAGCAGTTTGTTTTTAGAGCAGGAGTAGCTACACAACCCACTCTATTTACTTTTGGTTTTGGCTTAAAGCTAAAAGATTTCTATTTTGATATGGGAACAGGCTTTCATCAAACACTGGGATTTACACCTCGAGTTTCTTTATTGTATATCATCAAATAATGTTCAAATTAGCAATACATATAAAAACCATTGGCTTTTATTGCTTTATTGTATTTGTAATTATTGCCTCTAAGGAAACCTTTTCTCAAGATCCGATCATAAAAACAGCTATTGAAAATCTCAATGAACAAGCCGATCAAGAATTTGATTACACTGACTTGTTGGATGATTTTATGATTCTAAAAGAGCATCCTGTTAATATTAACTCTACAGAAAGCCAAAAACTCATCCCCTTATTTTTATTAGATGAACTATTATATCAAAATCTTAGACAATATATTGATAGCAATGGTCTATTACTCAGCGTAAATGAATTATTACTAATTGATGGATTCGATATTCAAAACATAAAAAATCTAAGCCCTTTTATAAAAGCAGAAAAAATAAGTAAACCCACCTATCCTAAAGTATCCAAGATATTCAAATATGGTAGACATCAGGTTTTTTTACGCTACCAGCGCACAGTACAAAATGCTGAAGGTTATAATAACCGCAGTGATTCCGTTTGGAATAATAACCCAAACTCCAAATACTTAGGTAATGCTGATAAATATTATTTTAAATATAAATTCAACTATTCCGACAGGATTAGCGCT
Source organism: Bacteroidales bacterium (assembly GCA_029938465.1). Taxonomy (GTDB): domain Bacteria; phylum Bacteroidota; class Bacteroidia; order Bacteroidales; family UBA12170; genus UBA12170. The sequence continues at coordinate 4,647 of JAOZUW010000092.1, forward strand.
GGATTGGTCGCCGAGAAAGATGCAGGAGAGCTTTTTTTCGAAAACATCGACAATCCCACATTGGATTCATTAATTGGAAATAAAATAAATAAAGGCTTCGATTTTTATGCGGCTCATTTGTATATTCAAAATTTTGGGATCGTAAAACAAGCGGTAGTAGGTGATTATCATTTACAGTTTGGTCAGGGCTTAAATATGTGGTCATCCTTGGCTTTTGGCAAATCATCCAATGCCCTCAATGTTCAAAAATATGGGCAAGGCATTAAACCTAACTCCTCTACTGATGAAAACAAATTTATGCGGGGTGCTGCTGTAAAAATAGGCAAAGCACATTGGAATATCACTGCATTTTACTCTTCGAAAAAACAAGACGCCTCAGATTTTACACATCCTGAAGATCAAGAAAGCCATTTTTTAAGCTCCTTAAATGGAACCGGATATCATAGGACTATAAATGAGTTACTCAAAAAAAATGCCGTACAAGTGCAAATCTTTGGTGGAAGAATAAGCTATATATACCCCAAATTTAAAATAGGAATATCTGCAAGTCATACACAATTAGATAAAGAAGTATTACAAAAACCATCACCCTATCAATATTTTCAGTTTAAGGGAAAAACCAACGATATCATTGGCGGTGATTACGAATTCCGATTATGGCAAATGAATGTTTATGGAGAGTTTAGCTATCAATTTCAGGGTGGATGGGCCTATATTGGTGGCATCAATGCACCTTTAAGTAGTCGCTTTGCTTTAGCACTATTATATCGGAATTTCCAAAAAGACTATACCAATCTTTTTGGTGCTGCTTTTGGAGAAAATAGTCAAAACAATAATGAAGAAGGTTTTTATTTGGGTTTTAACTTCCAAATAGCTAAAAAGCTTAAACTTAATGCCTATACAGATATTTTTAGATTCCCTTGGTTAAAATTCCGAGTGGATGCCCCTTCTTATGGTAGTGAATATATGGCACAAATAGATTATGATTATAGTCGACAAGTCCAAATGTATGTGAAATTAAGATATAAAAACAAGCTTTTAAACAGTGCTCAAAATGAAGAATTTATCACCCACCTACAAATGCAAAAAAAATACAGCCTTCGTTATCATATCTCCTATCAATTACACCCTCAATTTAGCTTAAAAAACCGAATAGAATATCAAATTTACGAAACAGATACCGAAGGCCAACAGGCTGGTTTTTTAATATATCAAGATATCATTTATAAAAGTAAAAATTACAAATTAAATCTTATTGGTCGTTTTGCCTTATTCGATGTAGAAGATTATGACAGTAGGATCTATGCCTATGAAAATGATTTACTATATGTATTCTCGGTACCTGCATACTATAATAGGGGAATAAGGGCTTACGCCTTAGCTAGTTATAAAATTTCTAAGAAGTTTCAATTTTGGTTTAAAATAGCAAATACCTGGTACGAAAATAGGGATGAGATAAGCAGTGGATTAAATTTGATCAAAGGCAGTAATAAAACCGAAGTCCGTTGTCAACTGCGTATTAAAATTTAAATGCCAAACCCAGACCATAGTTTTGTTTAATCTGTAGTTTTACACTTTCGCCCGTTTTTACTCGCTCACCATCTTGAACTTCATAAATTGGGCTTTTCACATTATGATCATATATCAAATGCAAATACAAATTGGCCACAAAATATCTGTTTATGGTAAAATCAAATAGCGTTTCCCATTCCACATCTATATTCCAACGATTCGTAAGATCTGAATCAGCATAATTATTATACAAAACTAGATTAGAGCTTACATCTACATTTTTAAGTAATTCTTTACGATAGCGTATCTTAATATTAAATCCCAGCTCCGCTTTTATATTCTCTCCTGGAACTATAACATTTCCATCCTCATCCTTTTCAGCCTTTTTGACACCATATTGTCCAGCATCTGCTAGGTCTTGGTTCATCACAAAAATTAGCTTCCCCGCCAATGGCGAAACAAAAATAGAAAGTCCATTGATGGATTTATTCTCCACTCCTAACGAAAGAGTTAGATAACCAGGAGCCAACCAATCCGATACAATTGTGGAGTCATTGGGATATTTATATCCTGCATCGTATTGACTTTTAAACTCTAATTGCGCATTATAAAACCAATTTTTCTTAAATTGATGAGCTACACTAGAGGTGAGCTTCATCTTATCCTCAGATTTACGGCTACTTGAATACCTATAAAGCTGCATACCGTATGCTGTATTAAAATAATTTTCGAACTTAAAATTACCTTTTTCATATTTCACCATTAAATCGAAATAAGTAGCACCAGATAATGAGCTCTCCCCTCCATCAGCCCAATCAGAAAGTATTATAGTATTCATATTAAGCCGCATACGACCTTCGAATTTCCAAAAATCTAAAGAATCATATACTTTCATAGAATCTATAGGCAAGATAATAGCAGGAGGCAGCGTATAATCTTTCTCACCGGCCCAGCTTGCTTTACCTCCTATTAAAAATAATAGAAACAATATCGCTATTAGTTTTTGTTTCTTCATTGCCTTACTAACAATTCTATATTATCATTATTGACAAATAAATTGATATTCATTCTTATACCTGGATTGAAGTTGCAAAAATAAAAATTTTAACGTAATGCTAAGTACTATTCTTATCTGATTTTAAAATAAAAAAGCAAATTATGTTTCTATTTTTTTCTCTCTATACTATATTGTACTAGATCAATGATTGCTGTTAAATAATGGCTTGAAGGCTGATCCTTTATTAACTCAATAGCTTCTTGAACCAGTTTATTCATTTTTTTTGTGGCATACTCTATTCCTCCACTCTTATTAACCTGTTCTATAATCTCCTGAACTTTAACCGGATTATCATGGTCTTTCTTAATGGTTCTTATCACTTTTCTCTTTTCAGAGGAGGACATATTATTCAACATATAAATTAGAGGCAAAGTCATTTTTTGCTCTTTAATATCTATTCCTTTTGGTTTGCCTATTGTTCCTGCTTTTTCAAAATCAAAAATATCGTCCTTTATTTGAAAAGCTAAGCCTACCTTTTCTCCAAAAAAACGCATCTTTTCTATATCTGTAGCATCTGCACCTACCGAAGCTGCTCCAACAGCACAACAACTAGCTATTAGTGATGCTGTTTTTTTTCTGATAATCTCAAAATAAACATCTTCGGTAATATCTAACTTACGCGCTTTTTCTATTTGCAAAAGCTCTCCTTCGCTCATTTCTTTGGTAGCCTCTGCTACAATCTGCAACAGATTATAATCTTTATTTTCCATGGATAGCAGCAATCCTTTGGATAATAAAAAATCACCAGAAAGCACCGCAATTTTATTTTTCCACAAAGCATTTATCGAAAACAAACCACGACGTTCATTCGCATCATCTACCACATCATCGTGAACCAAAGTAGCTGTATGCAGGAGTTCAATCAAAGAAGCCGCACGATAGGTAGAAGGATTGATCTCACCATAAATATGAGCAGTAAGCATTACAAACATAGGGCGCATTTGTTTTCCTTTTTGCCGATGTAAATACTTAAGTATTACATCTAAAAGAGCTACATCAGTATTCATAGCTTCCTTAAAAACCTTATTAAAGGCTTTAAAATCTTGCTTTAACAATGATTTTATTTCTTTTGTTACCGTCATGTTTTACCTAAAGTTGCTTAAGAAAATAGTGGGATATACTGGATTCGAACCAGTGACTTCTACCCTGTCAAGGTAACACTCTAAACCAACTGAGTTAATATCCCTTATGGCACAAAGATAATTATTTCATTGGGTTTTTCAGGCTTCCAAACGAAATACTTGCTGCACTCCATTAATCGTTTTTATACGCTCCAATAAGATCTCGAGATGTTGATTATCGTGGACCAAGAGAGCTACTTTACCCTCAAACAATCCATTCTTCAAGTCAAAATTTATAGATAAAATATTTACTTTTAAATCATTGGATATCATTTGTGTAATTTTGTTAGCTAAACCAAAACTATCAGTTCCTAGTATTTTTATACTGGCGCGAAAGTTAGTTTTTTTATTTGTTTTTTTCCACCTAGTCTCTATAATTCTATATGGATATCTATTTTTCATTTCTGCAGCATTCGGGCACTTATTTCTATGAATAGTAATACCCTTTGTAACAGTTACAAATCCAAATATCTTATCACCTTGAATAGGGTTACAACATTTGGCTAGTATAAAATTGATATTATCAATTTTATCAATGATTAAAATATCTTTATGCCCATCTTCAAAGTCATCCTCACTAATTTCCGGAATAAAACTATTCTTCTCAATACTTAATTTCGAAGCTTCTGTTTCTCCTTTACCTTCCAAAAGTTTTTTAATATCTAAGGGATCTATTTTTCCTAAAGAAATATTTAAAAATAAATCGTAATGCTCTTTTATCTCTAGAATATTTACAATATTATCTATTACTTCTTGACTGAAATCCATTTTCCAATTCTTAAACTTTCGTTCTAGAATTTCCTTTCCTCTTTTTATCTCAATGATTTTTTGTTCATCAAGTGCCTTTCTAATCTTTGTTTTAGTACGTGTAGACACTACCCATTTAAGCCAATCGATACTGGGTTTTTGATTTTTAGAAGTAATAATCTCTACTTGGTCACCATTGCGTAAAACTTGTTTTATGGGTACTATTTTTCCATTTACTTTAGCATTGGTGCATTTATTACCCACCTCACTATGAATAGCATAAGCAAAATCAAGTATGGTAGCTCCAAACTTCAATTTTTTAAGGTCACCACCTGGTGTGAAAATAAAAACTTCATTGGCAAATTTCTCTGGGTTCAAATTTTGTGACAACTGATCAGCTTCAGAACCGATTGCTTTTCTGATTTCATTCAACCAAAAGTCAATTCCTTTGGTCATTTTCCCTCCTTTATATTTCCAGTGTGCAGCCATGCCATTTTCTGCTTCTTCATTCATTCTGGTAGTACGTATTTGTACTTCTACCCATCTATCATCCTCAGATTTCACAGTGGTATGCAATGATTCATAACCTGAATTCTTAGGGACAGTAATCCAATCGCGCATTCTATTTAAATTAGGCTCATAAAGATTTGTCACAATAGAATAGGCATGCCAGCAGGTTTCTTTTTCTTTTTTGGGCACGCTATCAAGAATTAACCGAATAGCCCACAAATCGTATACTTTCTCAAAACTAACACCCTGTACTTTCATTTTATGATAAATAGAGTTAATGGATTTAAGCCTACTTTTTATTTGGTATTGAAGACCATGTGCATTCATTTCTAGAATTAAAGGTGCAATGAATTTATTGATAATTTTATTTCTTTCTACCTCTTTCTCCGCTAATTTGCCTTTAATACTAATATATATTTCTGGCTCCTGAATGCTCAGCAGCAAATCCTCCATTTCTGACTTTATCTTATATAAACCCAAACGATGCGCAATGGGAATATACACACTTATAGCTGTACTTAAGACCTTTTCTTTATCATCAAATTCATGTAGTTGATCATAATATCGCAATAAAAACAAATTTTCTGCTAATAGTACTAAGATAGATCGGGTATCACGTGCCACACTTAACACAAGCTGCCTGTGCATATCAGCTTGTTCGCGGGCCTTACTAAAACTTAAAGAGCGTATTTTAAATA
>JAOZUW010000092.1:10391-11703 GCA_029938465.1 Bacteroidales bacterium
ACAAGCCTTATCGTCACTTATTTTTTGTAAGTAGCGTTTGTATTTTTCGAAAGATTTCATTACTTATAGTTGGCTGTTTGAATGTTTTTCGTCATTTTTCTCAATATAAGAAAAAAAGCGTTTACAAACCCTTAGGATCTATAAACGCTTTAAAGTTATCATTTTTTTAGCTATTTAATATCCCCTTTTGGTTTTGATGGAGGTTTGGAAATACTATCTCTCATCTTAGTATCAGCCTGAATATTTTGAAATTTATAATAATCCATCACACCCAGATTTCCAACTCTAAATGCCTCTGCCAAAGCCTTTGGTATTTCTGCTTCAGCTTCAATAACCTTAGCACGAGCCTCCTGTGCTTTTGCTTTCATTTCTTGTTCCAAAGCAACTGCCATTGCTCTACGTTGCTCGGCACTGGCTTGTGCAATATTCTTATCAGCATTAGCTTGATCCATTTGCAAAACAGCACCAATATTCTTTCCAATATCAATATCTGCAATATCAATTGATAAAATCTCAAAGGCGGTACCTGCATCTAATCCCTTAGCCAAAACTACTTTTGAAATAGAATCCGGATTCTCTAAAACTGCTTTATGCGATGCAGAAGAACCAATAGAGGATACTACACCCTCACCCACACGAGCCAGAACAGTATCTTCACCAGCACCACCTACCAATTGCTGAATATTCGCTCTAACAGTAACTCGTGCTTTGCAAATAAGCTGAATTCCATCTTTAGCCACAGCTGTAACTGGTGGAGTATCAATAACTTTTGGATTAACAGACATTTGAACAGCTTCAAATACATCTCGACCAGCTAAATCTATAGCTGTAGCCACTTTAAAACTTAAATCCATATTGGCTTTATCAGCTGAAATAAGGGAATCTACAACCCTCTTCACTTGTCCACCAGCAAGAAAATGAGCCTCTAACTCATCTCTTGAGAGTTCTAAACCAGCTTTTTTCGAAGCTATCATTGCAGTAACAATAACTTGTGGAGGCACTTTTCTCCAGCGCATTAATACTAACTGAATTAAAGAAATACGTACACCAGATACCAAGGCTGAAAACCAAAGCGCAACTGGTATAAAATAAAGCAAAATCCATAAAAGGGCTATCCCTCCTACTATCATTGCTACTAAAACACCCAAACTTTCACTCATAATTTTGTTTTTAAATTTTGTTTTCTAAACACTTCTACAATTATTTTATTTTTTTGAATATCAATTATTTCTATCTCCGTATTTTCATCGATCATCCCTCCCATACTACTAACCTCATAAAACTTCTGCTCAAATATAGCCTTTCCCATAGG
>JAOZUW010000016.1 GCA_029938465.1 Bacteroidales bacterium
AAACCTATGGTACTTCCAGTCCATAGTGGTTTAGTTATTCAAGCAAAGATCTATTTGGCATAGTTGAAAATTAACTGTACTTTTGCCGAAAAATTTACAGACCCAAAAAATTGTCTATAATGTCGGAACAAGTAAATATCTTCTCAGGGCGAGCTAGTGAGTATCTAGGAAACAAAATTGCTAATGCATATGGTCAAGAATTAGGTAAGGTTTCTACTGCTGTATTTGGTGATGGAGAATTTCAACCTTCTTTTGACGAAACGATTAGAGGAAATATTGTATTTTTAGTTCAATCTACATTTGCTCCAAGTGAAAACTTGTTGGAGTTGCTGTTGTTGATAGATGCTGCAAAAAGAGCTTCAGCTAAAAAAGTTGTAGCTGTCATTCCCTATTTTGGTTTTGCAAGGCAAGACAGGAAAGATAAGCCAAGAGTTTCTATTGGAGCTAAATTAATGACCAATTTGTTGGTTGCTGCAGGAGTGGATCGTATTGTAACTATGGATTTGCATGCAGATCAAATTCAAGGTTTTGTTGATATTCCAATGGACCATCTATATGGATCATCGATTTTTATTCCTTATTTGAAGAATTTGGATTTAGAGAATTTGGTGATTGCTTCTCCAGATACTGGAGGGGCAAAAAGAGCTGCTGCCTATGCTAAATTTTTAAATACCGATTTGGTTATTTGTTTTAAGCAAAGGAAAAAAGCGGGAGTAATAGAATCTATGCAGGTAATTGGGGATGTGAAAGGTAAAGACGTTGTTTTAGTTGATGATATCATCGATTCAGGAGGAACCATCACAAAAGCAGCTGATATGATGATGGAACAAGGGGCTACTAGTGTTAGAGCGGTTTGTACTCATGCTGTTTTCTCAGGTAATGCAGTAGAAAAATTAGTAAAATCCAGTTTGCAGGAGATAATTGTAAGCGATACCATGCCTCGTAAGGCATCAGAAAAAGTAACAGTATTGTCAACGGCAGGTATTTTTGCAGATGTGATTGACAAAGTTCATAATAACGAATCAATAAGTGATCATTTTAAGTTCACAACAATTTTATAATAATTAAAAATAATAAACATGAAAAGAGTATCTATTAGCGGTTCTGTAAGAGAGAACGTAGGGAAAAAAGATGCCAAGCGTCTTAGAAGAGAAGGTAAAGTAGTTTGCGTAATCTATGGTGGAAAAGAGCAAAAACATTTTGCAGTTGAAGAAAATGCCTTCAAAAAATTAGTTTATACCCCAGAGGTGTACATTGTTGATCTTGATCTTGATGGTGAAAAGTATATAACAATTCTTCAAGATGTTCAATATCACCCAGTAACTGATAAAACATTACATGTAGATTTCCTTCAAATTATTGAAGGGAAGCCTGTTACTGTTGAACTTCCTGTGAAGATTGATGGTATTGCTCCTGGTGTAATGAAAGGTGGTGTTTTAAACAAAAAACTAAATACGATCCCAGTAAAAGGATTAATAGAGGATATGCCAGAAAGCTTTGTGATTGATATTTCTGAAATGGAAATCAATGATAGTGTTAAGGTAGGAGATGTTGATTTTGGTAAATTGATAGCTCAGATTCCAGATCGCTTATTAGTTGTTGGTGTTAAAACTGCCAGAGGTGCTGATGAAGATGAAGAGGATGAAGAGGATGAAGAAGGAGAAGAAGGTTCTGAAGAAGGAGCTAAAGAAGGTGAAGCTTCTGACGCTGCACCTAAAGAAGGAGATAAGTAAAACTCCTCTGTTTTTTAACAATATAAGGCATGAGATGTTTTCATCTGATGCCTTTTTTTATTACTTTTATATCTTTATACTATAAAATTAAGTTTTAATGAAATATTTAATAGCTGGTTTAGGTAATATTGGAAGTGAATACGAAAATACACGTCATAATATTGGATTCGATGTGCTTAATGTATTGGCCAAAGAATTCGATGCCAAGTTTGAAACAAAGCGCTTGGCTAGTGTTGCAAGCTTTCGTTATAAAAGCAGAACTTTTGTGCTTATTAAACCAACAACATATATGAACTTAAGTGGAAGATCACTTAAATATTGGATGGATGTCGAGAAAATAAAATTAGAAAATGTATTAGTGGTTACCGATGACTTGGATTTAGATTTAGGAGTACTCCGAATGCGTCCAAAGGGAAGTGCAGGTTCTCATAATGGCTTAGAGAATATTATTCAAGTGTTGGAGCAAAGTAATTTTGCGCGGCTGCGTTTTGGAATTGGTAATGGTTTTTCAAGAGGACGACAAGTAGATTATGTGTTAGGGCAATGGAAAGCAAGTGAGCAAGCTTTAGTTGAAGAAAAAATAGATATAGCTACCGAAATGATAAAATCTTTTACTACCATTGGATTGCAGCGTACTATGAATTTGTTTAATGGCAAATAGAATGAAGTATTTATGGGTGGAGTAGGAAACGTTCCAAAAGGTGGTATTCTGCTCCTTTACTTTTTAAAACACTTTCAATTAATAAGATCTCTTTTACCTCAAGGCTTTGTATTTTTTTATGAGAAACTTTTTCAATTACTTTCTGAAAAAATACCAAATCCTCTATTTTTTTAAGTCGGGCCAGACTTAAATGAGGAATAAAATTTTGTTTGTCTGTTTTAAATCTTATAGACTGTATATTTTCGTCCAATTGATTTTTAATTGATTTTAATACTTGATGATTATCCATTCCAAACCATAAAACATTAGGCTTGTATTTACTGCCAAAAATACCAGTATTTTCTATTTTTAAAATGAAACTTGAACAGCTGTTGAGTGTTTTTTGTATACCTTCTTTAATAGTATCAATTTTATTAATGGGTGTTCTTCCCAAGAATTTTAAAGTAATATGATAATGATCTTCCCGAATCCAGTTGATAAGATCACGTTGGGTATTGTTTTTTATAAAATCAACAGTTTGAAGGAATTCTGATGATGGCACAACTTTTATGGCCACAAACAAACGTTTATGGGTTTGAATAGTATCCATAATCATTTTCCTTTATTCCGGAATAATTAATTCCTGTCCTGGAAAAATGAGATCCGGATTGTCGATTATTTCTTTATTGGCTTCATAAATCTTCTTCCAGGATTGGGCATTACCGTATTCTCTACGTGAAATATCATATAACCATTCTCCCTCTTGTACTGCAACACTTCTTTCTTGAGGAACCTCAATAATTTCTTCTTCAATAATAGGCTCAGGAGGTGTCGTATCCATTACCACAACTTCTTGTTTAGGTGGTTCTTCTGGAGGTGGAGGTGTGTTTTTCTTTTTATCTCCGCAAGATTGAAAACTCACACTTAATATAAATAGTCCTAATAACAACTGTTTCATAGTATTTTGTTTTTATGTTTAGAGGTTTATACGAGAGATAAGAGAAAAGGTTTTTCAATTTAATTGCATAAGTAGTGCAAATTGGTTTTAAAATATTTTCTTTGAACATCTTGTTTATCAAAAAAATATAAGTACTTTTGCACTCCCAAAATGTTAAACAAATATATTAACAACATGTATGCAATTGTAGAAATAGCAGGGCAACAGTTCAAAGTTACCAAAGATCAAAAGATTTTTGTACACCGTTTGGAAGGTGATGAAGGCGCTTCCTTAGAGTTTGACAAGGTGTTATTGGTTGACAATGAAGGAGCTGTTAAAGTTGGAGCCCCTGTGGTGAAAGGCGCAAAAGTTTCCGGCAAAATTATTACTCATCTTCGTGGCGACAAAGTTTTTGTTTTTAAGAAGAAGAGAAGAAAAGGGTATAAAAAATTTAATGGACACCGTCAGGATTTAACCCAAATTCAAATCGAAAGCATTGCAGGATAAGCAATGAGATGTTAAACATTTAAAATTTTAAAAAATGGCTCATAAAAAAGGTGCAGGTAGTTCGAAGAACGGTAGAGAATCCCATAGTAAAAGATTGGGAGTTAAAATTTATGGTGGTCAGTTTGCAAAAGCTGGCAATATCCTTATCAGACAAAGAGGAACCGTTCACAATCCAGGATTAAATGTAGGTATGGGAAAAGACCATACTCTGTTTGCATTGATTGATGGAATTGTAGAGTTCAAGAAAACTAGAAATGAGAAATCTTTTGTTTCGATAGCTCCAATGGTAGCTGAGTAACACAAAGGTTTATTAAAAATAAAAGCTGTCTTGCATTTTTGTAAGACAGCTTTTTTAGTTTTTATGGGAAATGATAAGCCTAATGGGAGTTTTATTTTACAAAATTTGTTATGCCGTTAGTATAATTCCCATCAATCATTAACTTTGCACAAAAAATATACAGAATATGTTACAAGTCAATTATATAGCTGAAAATCAACAAGAAGTAATAGAGAAGCTTCGTATTAAAAATTTCGATGCCAGTCAAATTGTTCCTCAATTAGTTGAATTGAATAAGCAAAGAAAAAATCTACAAAGAGAGTTAGATGATAGTTTGTCTGAGAGCAACAAAATGGCTAAATCCATTGGGCAACTATTTAAAGAAGGGAAAGCACAAGAGGCTAATGAAATGAAAGGTCGTAGTGCTGAGCTAAAGGAATTGGGTAAAAAACTAGCTGATGACCTACAGCAAACAGAAATTAAGCTTAAGGAGGCTATTCTTTTATTACCCAATATTCCGCATCCAAGTGTAGCTCCTGGTAAAGGAGAAGAAGAAAACGAAGTGCTATCAAATCATGGTAATATCCCTGAATTGGGAGCGAATAAACTACCACATTGGGAGTTGGCGAAGAAATATGATATCATTGATTTTGATTTAGGAGCTAAACTAACAGGTGGAGGTTTTCCCGTATACAAAGGCAAAGGGGCTAAATTACAGCGTGCATTGATTAATTTCTTTTTGGATATGGCTATTGATAAGGGTTATAATGAAGTAATTCCGCCTTTAATGGTAAATGAAGATTCAGCTTATGGAACAGGTCAGTTGCCTGATAAAGAAGGTCAAATGTACCATATTACAGCAGATAATTTGTATATGATTCCCACTGCTGAGGTTCCTGTAACTAATATTTACAGAAATGTTATTTTAAAAGAAGGAGATTTCCCAGTAAAAAATGTAGCTTATTCTGCTTGCTTTCGTCGTGAAGCAGGTAGCTATGGTAAGCATGTAAGAGGTTTAAACCGTCTGCATCAGTTTGATAAAGTAGAGATTGTACAGGTTCAAAAGCCTGAAAATTCTTACGATACCTTAGAGGAAATGAAAAACCATGTAAAAAGTTTATTAGAAGCCTTAGGATTGCCTTATCGTGAGCTTCGTTTGTGTGGTGGAGATACTAGCTTTACAGCAGCTCTTACTTTTGATTATGAGGTGTATAGTGCAGGACAGGAGCGATGGTTAGAGGTGAGTTCTGTTTCTAATTTCGAGAATTTTCAGGCCAACAGATTAAAGCTTCGTTATAGAGGTGAAAATGGGAAAACCCAATTAGCTCATACGCTTAATGGTAGTGCTTTAGCTTTACCTCGTATACTAGCAGCTCTATTAGAGAATAATCAAACAGAAAAAGGAATTGTTATTCCTGAAGTATTGCAAGCCTATACACAATTTGATATAATTAACTAAAAATACTAATACTCAAAGGGGTGACCACTTACAAAATGTATATAGTTACCCTATGGCTTTTTAATTAAAACATGACAAAAAGATACTTTATTGAGCTATCTTACTTAGGAACCCACTATCATGGTTGGCAAATCCAACCAAATGCTACAACTGTGCAAGAAAAGTTGCAAGAGGTGCTTTCTATGCTTTTCAAGACAAAAATAAGTATTACAGGTTGTGGCAGGACCGATACAGGAGTACATGCCAAAGCATTTTTTACTCATGTTGATTTGGATTTTAGTCATTTATCATTCCCGAAAGAACAACTTACCTACAAACTTAATTCTATATTGCCTCACGATATAGCTATTCACAAAATATTTGAAGTAAGTAAGGATACTCATGCTCGTTTTGATGCTATTAACAGAACTTATGAATATCATTTGAGTGAAGAAAAAAAGCCTTTTGTTCAAGGTTTATATTATCATTTACCCTATAAAAACCTTGATTTTGAATCGATGAATACAGCTGCTCAAATGCTCTTTGAATACAGTGATTTTGAGTGTTTTTCAAAAACAGGAACTGATGTGGCCACTTTTAATTGTGAAATTATGCATGCTAAATGGACTCAAGAAAATGATATGTGGATTTTTACCATTCAAGCTGATCGGTTTTTACGAAATATGGTTCGTGCTATTGTAGGTACCTTGATAGAGGTGGGGAGAGGGCATATGAGTTTAAGTGGTTTTAGAAAAGTTATTGAAAGTAAAAAACGATCCGAGGCGGGTTGGTCAGTACCAGGGAAAGGCTTATTCCTGACTAAGATTGAATATCCAAAATAGAATAATAAAAGGGATCATATCTTTTAAAGATATGATCCCTATATATTTTAATAACTAATAGGCAATAGCTTTATACGGTTACTTCCTTTGGATTTGTTCCATATTCATTAGACCCTGGAAGTCCATCAGTTGCCAATAAAACAATGATCCAAATCCAGCCAATCACAGGGATTAGAGCAATTAATAGCCACCAGCCACTTTTTCCTATGTCATGTAAACGACGAACGCCTACCGCAATACTTGGAATTAAAATACCAAGGCTGTATATAGTAGACAAAAATCCTGTTCCATAAGCACTACCAATGCCTAACATTCTTTCAAAGGAAGCTAAAACAATAGAAATAATAATATTGAATAATACGAACATCCAATATTCTTTTCGTCTTGATCTGCCATTAAATTCTGCATACTTTTTTAGTACCATTAAATACCATTCCATAATTTTTGTTTTTGATTATTGTTCCTACTAAAAAGGCTTATCTGTATCCACCTTTTGTTTAATTCTTAATAAGCTAAGTATTCTATTCTAAAACAAATAATTCAAGCCTATATATATACCAGAGCCACCATCTTTATCCGACATTACTCTACCATAATCAACAGCAATAATAAAGTTCTCGTTCATAGCAATTCTTAAACCGGCACCATAGCTGGTATGCATCTTTTCTGCTCCTAAATCGAAATAATCTGTTTTTTCAATGGGTTCCACTGGGAATACAGAATTGCCCTCTGGTAATAGATCTACTTGTTCTTTTGTAGGAATTAATTTCACTACTTGTCCACCATCCACAAAACCATTCAAGCCAATATAGAAATTCTGACCTATTAATTTAAAGAATACCACTTTCAAACGCAGCTCAAGGTTTCCGTATACAACTCCATCTCCAACTACTCTGTTTCTCTTAATTCCTCTTAGGGTTTTGCCACCTCCCAGTCCTTCGGAAGTAGAACCTCTTAATTCGCTTGTAATAATAAACTGCTCAGCATACCAAGGCGCTTCATTCACAATACTTGTTTGATAACCAATCCTATAAGCAAAGGTTAATCTGTCTTTAATGATACTTAGATATTGCCTATGTGTGGCATAAATTTTTAAATACCCATTATCTACATCATTTGCAAATGATGGGGCATAAAAAACCCCTACTTCAGTCCATATTCCTTTGGTGGGGTGTGCTCTAGTATTACGCGAATCGTACATTAAACCTGCTTTAATACCAAATACATTTCCACCGGTATTTTGATTAGAAGGTATTAGGTTCCAGTTTTGATAGTTTTCATATAGCCCAGGCAAAGAGTCAGTTGATGGTAGCATATCTTCCTCAGATTTTCCCTTATTGAATTTATCAATATCTACACTACTAATTTCTACATTATAGTATTCCATTCCAGCTGTCCAAAATAAGTGATCAACGGCTAATTTCCCCGCAAAATCCACTCTGGTTTTGAACATCTTTCTACTTAGTTTGTAAAAAGCTCGAGTCTTATAACTATCATCATCCTGATCTGTCCAGCCTTGATTATAAACGGCTTCGTAACCATTAAATCCAAGGAAATCGTAGGCGTCATCAGGGATATAGCTGATATCGAAATTCAATCGAATTCCTTTGATCAGTCTATCACTTTCGTAAGCAAACCTGAAAATACCACTACCTTTGGTAAACCAACTAGCTTCAACATAAAATCTATGATCGAATTCGGGATAACGAGATCCATCACCATAATGATAAATACTTCCTAAAACACCATATTGAAACCCTAGGTCGCTATCAAATGATAAGACAGGCAGTCCTCCAAAATTCCAACCGTCCTTTGCTTTTACATTCATTACCGTATCTGCATCTTGCGAAAATCCAGTTGATAACATATACAATATAGCTGCAGCCATAAGTATACTTTTTCTTAAAATCCTACTTAGTTTTGTCATATTATTTTAGTTTTTGATTTTCTTTATGCCTTTGGCTATCACGTTTGGTTTTTTTATCCAGATTCTTTAGTAATGCTGTATTTAGATCTACATTTGTTTGGTTAGCTATGCAGATTAATACAAAAAGCACATCGGCTAACTCATCAGCAAGCTCTTTATCTTTATCGCTTTCTTTAAAGGATTGTTCACCATATTTCCTTGAAATAAGACGTGCTACTTCGCCCACCTCTTCTGTAAGAATGGCCATATTGGTAAGTTCATTAAAATAGCGAACACCATTTTCTTTAATCCACTGATCTACTAATCCTTGTGCTTGGTGTATAGTCAAGATTCTTGATTTTTGATGGCACAATTTAAGACTTTGTTTTCATTTGTGCAAATGGATGATAAATAAATACACTTTTGTGCTATGAAAATACAAATAGAAATATGTTCGTAAGGGGGTTGAGATTTTATTTATTGCATAGCGTTTTTTTTAATTAGGATTTATACTTTTATCATCAATCTTATCATATAATAAGTGAAAACCAATTTTGTTTGTTGTAAGAAAATAATTTATTTGACCTCACATATATTTGCTAATAACATATAAATCAGTATGCTATTACATTATTTTGCAAATATCAAAATACCAATAAGTTGGTATTGTCTTTTTTATAGTCTAGTTGTATTTTTGTGGTCAAGAGAAGCTAGAAAAATGAATCAATCAGAACTATAGTCTTGATGCATATTTGGAATGATTATGTTTTGTGAAACTATTGAATAGTCAAACAAACTATAATCCATAAAATCAAGAAAGTTTTAGATTGAAATAAAAATAAAAAGTAAATGAAGAAGTATAAAGTTTCAGAAGAATGTATAGGTTGTAGAGCTTGTGTTGAAGTAGCCGTAAGTAATTTTGATATGAATGATCAAAATATGGCTTATCTCAAGTGGCAGCCTAATGATAAAAGAGAAGAGGAGCGTTGTGAAGAGGCCCTTGAAATATGTCCGGTTAATGCCATTTTTGTAGAGGAGAAAGAAATAGATAAAATAGTACCTATTTTGGCCAGTTCCAATATAAAAGCAACGCTTGATAAATATCCAGAGCTTAAAGATGTGTTGGTTAATTTATCATCGAAGTTTAAAAGAATGCAAAATCCTGCTCTATACAATACTTTGGCGCGTTTTGCTAATTTTAAAGATGCGGCAAAGATTACTGGATTATCGGTATGTGAAATATTACATACCATTAATGGTCATTTGGGAGTAGAAGATCAGTTGATTAAAAATATGCCTGAGTGTGTGAAGCAGCAATCTGGCGAGGATCTAGATAAAAGTGTGATTATCACTTGGGAGGAGAGCTCTGATAGGTATATTTACAATATTAGCAACTTGGAAGAACTTGTAAAGAAGACTTCAGAGTTGAAGCCGCAGGAAAATATTGTAATCATTTCGGTAGAAAAGCCCAATGAGCTTTTAAAGGTTGTTGATGGGCTTGACTTTGTATATAATTTGGAGAAAACCAGAGAGTATCGAATATCAATTTTTAATGAAGATAAGGTAAAGGCTGATGTGCCTTGGAAAGATAGGAAAGATAGTTTTGAAGTATTGGAAGTAAGATCTATGAAGACAGATCCTTTTGATATTATTCTTAAGAAAGCTTACGATATTCCTGAAGACCATGGTTTTATTCTCATTCAGAAATTTGAGCCTGCTCCAATGATTAGCATGTTAGAGGAAATGGGGTTCGATTATTTAACGGTGCAAAAAGGAATGTTTGAATATTGGGTTTATTTCCATAAAAAGATAAGTGAAGAGAGTGAAGAAGAAGCCTCATCCGAAAAAGTAGATGCGGTAATTCAGTCTGCTACTCCGGTAGCTTATCCTGTGATAATGCGATTGTTACAATCGAAAAAGATAAGAAAAAACATTAACATTAAAGAGTTAAAAGTATGGGAAGAAACAGAGAAGCATTTGGCTTGGATCACTAATGGAAGAGCCGATATTAGTTTTTCTGCTTTAATCACATCGGCAAAATTACGTAATAGTGATATTAAAATACCTGCTCTTTTTGTTTGGGACAATTTTGTGATGCTTAGTAGAAAAAAAGCTGAAAGCTTTAAAGATATTCAAGGTCATGAAATTTATACTCCCTTATTTGAAGAAGCACCACCAGCAAAAATTACCAAATATCTGATTCAGGCCAGCGGTCTCAATCCCGATGATTTTACTTTTGTTTACGGAAAACCCTTTGGTCGTCCTGAAGAAATATATCAGGATTTTGTGAGTGGAAAAGCTGATACTGTGATTCTTCGCGAGCCGGAAGCCAGTTATGCTATTAAAGTGATGCAAGACCGCAAAGAAGATATTTCGGTGATTTCCTATAATAAAATATGGAATGAGATCAATCCAGGTTTTGGAAGTTTTCCTAATGCAGGATTGGTTTTAAAAGGTGAATTTGCTCGTAAAAACCCTGAGCTAACAAAAGTATTTCTTGAGGAACTAAAATCAGCTATTAATTGGGTAAATGACAATAGAATGCAATCTGCTAAATTATCTTATGATATGATGCGGCAACCGGTAGATAGAATTGAGCTGTTTTTGGATCGTGTGAATTTTGAATATGTAGAAGGAGAGCCCTTGGTGGAAAGTGTAAAGCAGTATTTTGATATTCTAAACGCACAAGGAATAGTGGATATGAAAATTGATGATGATTTTTTAGATATTTTTAGAATGGATAAATAATATCAACTTGAGTATAGATGATAAGCCTGTTAAATCTTTATGATTTGATGGGCTTTGTTATTTTATATCAAACATAGATTATTAAGAGGACTGGGAAAGAACAAGTAGGGATTCAAAACCCATATAAACAAAAAAGTCAACCCGATATGGATTGACTTTTGTGGGCGATGAGGGATTCGAACCCCCGACCCTCTCGGTGTAAACGAGATGCTCTGAACCAACTGAGCTAATCGCCCAAAATGTTTTTGAACTTTGCTAAGATATTTTTCATCCTTAGCGGTTGCAAATATATAGATTTTTCTAGAGCTGCAAACCTTTTTTTTTGTTTTTTTGAATATTATTTTTTTCCTAGGCGTATTCCATTCTCTTCCAGTGTGATATAACGTTGTTTGTAGAGGCTGCCAATGGCTTTTTTAAAGGTTTTTTTACTCATCTGTAAAAGCTTGGTAATCTCTTCAGGATTGCTTTTGTCATGCAAGGCTAAGAACCCTTCATTTTCTTTTAAAACATCTAACACTTTTGCTGAGGAAGGTTCAATATTTTCAATTCCTTGAGCTTGCAAGCTTAAATCAATTTTTTCATCCTCACGGATTAGTTTTACCCAAGCAGTCATCTTTTGTCCTACTGTGATAGGTTGAAATACCTCATTTCGATAGATTAAACCTAGATGAGCATCATCAATAATAGCTTTAAAACCAATATCGGTTTCCTGAATAATTATAATATCTACTTCTTCACCTTCTGAAACTGTGATATGATCAGATACTAAATACCTGTTAAGTCGTGCCGAAGCAAATAATCGATCAGTTTTTTCGTCGAGAACCAAGCGTACCACATAAGATTCATCTTCTTGCATTTTGTTGTGCTGCTCACTGTAAGGCACCATCAAATCTTTATCTAAACCCCAATCGAGGAATGCGCCATATTTATTTACCTGTTTCACTTTAAGTAAAGCAAATTCATTGAGTTTAATAAGTGGAACCTGCGTTGTGGCAGTTATTCTGTCTTCTGAATCTTTAAAGATAAAAACCTTAATCCTATCATTTTCTGCAAACTCCTCGGGTGTGAACTTATTAGGTAAAAGAACTTCGTTGCCTTCTTCATCTTCCAAAAACCAACCGAAATCTGTTAGCCTAATAGCTATAAGCTCATTCACCTCTCCTAATTGAATCATAATATTTTTTTTTGCAAAAGTAGGTTAAAAATAAGTACTTGGGGTAATTAAAGTACTTAGAGTAATTAAAGTACTTGGAGTACTTAGAGTTATTGAGTATGCTGTGTTTAAAGAATAAACTTTCCATTTATAAATTGAGGAACCTCCATAATAATATCAGTTGAGAGACAATATTCTACATCATTTTGAAAGCCTCTATCCTTAAGTATATTCACATGGTAACAATCTTTTAATGATTCTTTTAATGTTGTTTCGTTTGGAATAGCCAAGGCGCAAATTAAGGAGTTATCGCAAAGCTCAACGGGTAAGTATTTTTTTATTCTATTAATTAAAAGACCTGCTGCCAGAGCATCATCTAAACTAAATTGTCCATTGGTGCCGGAACAAATGATTACAAAATCCTGTTGGAGTTTTAAAAGATGATTTATCACTGCTGCCATATTTACAAAAGCCGCTGCAATGATACTTTTAGCATTTTGAGCAACTCTTACTGCTTGTGTGCCATTAGAAGTACTCATTAAAAGGCTTTTACCTTTTACTTTTTCTGAAGTCATTTCCAGGGGAGAATTGCCAAAATCAAAGCCATTTATCTTTAGGGCATTTCTTTCACCTGCAAGTAGTAATTCTGTATTGTTTTCTTTTAGTTTGAAGGCCTCTTCAAAATCAGCAATGGTTTGAATATCTTTAGCTCCATTTGCCAATGCTGTTACTATCACAGTTGTGGCTCGTAGTACATCAATAATTACTACGTTTTTCCCCAAAAGCTGTTTAGAATCTACATCATTATGCCGAAAGAAAGTCTTTATTTTTATTTTGTCCATTATTAAAAGCCAATATTAAAACCACCAGATAAAGTCATTTGATCTCCTCTGTAAAATGCTGGAGTCCATTTTTTTACCAGTTCTTCATCACCAATAATATCGCTCCAAGTAGCTGTAGCATAAACATATACATTATTAACAATTTCGTAGCGGGCATTAAATGCATAAGTTGTATTTTTCCAAGCTACTGTCTCCATAAAGGGTGTAGCTACAATATCAGCTCCATCATCATATTTTTCGTCAGGACCATGGCGAGCTACAAAGGCTTCTGCTTTTAAGTGTAAACCACGTATAGGTTTATAGCTGATACTAAAATAGATTTCATCCGAATTATCGCGTAAATAGTGCCCCATATTATACTTATTTGATTCATAAGTAGTAGTGGAGATAGGATGTTGAAATGTCCCAGGTAGGGTGCGAGTATATTCAAATGTAATGCTGTAATTATTAACTAAGAAATTACTCACCTGAAAACCACCTTTCCAGCTCCAGAAATTGTGTACGGAATCTACTCCAATTCTAGAAAATTTTATTTCATCGGAGAAAAGAGAACCATAAAGGTGTAAATGTTTGATCAAACGAATAGAGATATCGGTAAATAGCTGGGAATTTTGTCCGGCTTGCCCATAACTATCTGTTGCATTTAAAGTATGATCAACCGATTTGTAAACAAATATGGGTATCCAATATGCAGCATGATCAACATCGCTATATACAATGCTATTTCCTATAGAAAAATTCAATCCTTTAATGGGTTTTATGGTAAACATATTGGCTGAAATCCATTTAGGGCGAAAAACTGCCCGATAGCGAGGATCCGAAGTGCTACCATCCCAGTAACTTCTCGCGCTGTCTACCACTTCACTTACCAACCAGCCATGGATATAATCAAATTCCAGCCAAAAAGCTGGTTTTAGCTTTATACTAATCTGTGCAAATGAAGGCTGTTTCCCAGAAAAAATAGTGGCACCATGATTGTTTGTGCCCCATTCAACATGGTCCTTTATTAATCCTATTTCTCCCCAATTCCAAGCAAATGTAACGCCTCCTCGCATTTCGCTCCAATCTACACCACCTTTTTCGCTATTTTTAAAATTCCCACCGGGAATAGGAGTTAAATAGTCTGTTTTGTTAAAAGCTTGAGAATAATGATTATCACGTAAGCTGGCATATATACCCACATGTTTTCCAATATAAGCATAGCCTTGTAATCCACCATAGCTATATGATTCGGTACCATTATCGTTTTTGAACATAGAATAGCCATAAATAGGCTGAGCTTGAAAGCTAAATAGTTTATCCTGATAAAAGCCTCCAAGTGGATTGATATCTATACCAAAGCCTTTGGTATTTTTAAGGAAATTAATTTTAGGATTGAGTTGTAAATGATCGTTTATTTCCAATGAAAAGCCTTTGAGATAGAAATCGAGCTCTTTGCTTTGGCGTTTTGACATTTCTGATTGATATATTTTTGATTGTAGGAGTTTGTCGGCAATGAAACTTCTACTATAAGGCTTGATTGCTCCATTGAGTTCAATCCATCTTTCATTGGCCAGTTCATCAAGAAAAGTATAAATATTTTCGTTTGTGATATGTTCATAAACGACCTGAGCATTTGATTGAAAAGCAAGTAATACTATAAAAAATATATAAAGTATATGTTTTTTCATGCTATTATTTTTTCGCAAAAAGTTTTAAAAATATTTTTATGGCATAATGAAGTATCAAAGAATGGGTGTTGGTGAAACGTCCATAATTTAATAACCGACCACCAAATTTGCTTTTGAATTCTCGTACGCCATAACTTTGTGAAGGTACACCAGCGCCCATAAAGTCAAAGGTTGTATAATGATGATCCATAGCATATTTTATTCCAGCCCATGTGGCCAAAACTGAAGGATATAATTGTTTGTATTCTTTGTCTAGTCCTGCTACATACCATTCGTAAACCATTTTTTGTTGGGAGAATGGAAGCATAATTCCGCCAATAATTTTTTCTTGATACTGAATAAGTAAATACCTTCCAGCATTTTCAGTAACAATAATTTCTTGAAATTGCTCAAAGAATGACCAGTCGGGTAGTGGTTTATTGATACGTACACGGTATAAATGATTAAGGATATCGTAAAATTCGCGTATTTGACTCATTTTAGGGTGTTCAATAATACGGGCTCCATTTTTTAATGATTTCCTTATCTGCCGTTTTTTACTTTCTGAAAAAGCATCCATAACATCTCTGTTGGCTATAGGGATATGGTAATTCAAATGAGCTTCGTATTTAAAACCATTTTTTAAAAATACATCTATTTGATGTGACCAAGAGTGTAGATTTCTAATCTCAGAATAAATAGCTTTATGTTTAATGAAATCTTGATATGTTTTTAATAAGCCATCAAGAATTTTTTCACCTTTTGCAGGAATTAAGGGCCCTCCAATAATTAAGGATCTTTTAAAAAGATTCTCTGGAAAGTATTTCCCTTTTTTTTGTATTACAAACAAAAAACCACCAACTATTTTTGTGTTCTTATCACGAGCGATGCAATAATAGGCTTGAAATTCGTTGGTTTTTTCATAGAAATCATAAAACAGGCTGCTTTGAAAAGAATTAGCTCTGGAATGTGTTTTCACAAAATCATCCCAAGGTTTTCCTGTATTTCTTTTTTCTATGTTATATTTAATCATAAATTCTATTCAGTATAAAATTGTATGCGATATTTATATAATGATTTTTTATTCATTTTAAATTCGTGATGAAGATAATCATTTTTTATAAACCCATCGTAAAAAGTAGGGGCCAATAACAAAAGCACTCAATAAGCCTAAAACGTTATATATCATATCCAGAGGATTAAAACTTCTTCCAACAATCCATAATTGATGCATCTCATCCATTGCAGCAAATAATATGCAAAATAATATAGGCCAAATAAAGTCTTTACTGCTAAAAACCCCATCTTTAGCTTTCCATACTATGAAAATCCCACCCCAGATTGCAAATATCCCAAAATGTTCTAAATAGTCTAAGCGAAAAAGATCACCCCAAATATTTATTTCTTGATTAGGGATATTGGGTAGCGAAGATAAGACAACAATAAGCAATCCCCACAGCCAAAAAAGCCAACCAAATAGTTTTTTTTGTTTAAAAATCTTCCGCATTATCTAGTTGCTTCTTGCTCTTTTGAAAACAATATTATTAAAAGCTTTCCAGAAATATACAAAATCAGTTTTAAATGGATTTTTCTCGTATGCATCAAGATATTTAATTTCCGAAGCCATTATTTCATCTAATGTTTTGGGCAAATCAACGTAAAATGGGGGCACTAATCCTGGTTTATGTTTTAATCTTCTCTCTTTTAATTCGTCAGAATATAAATTAAAATAATGCGAACTTAATGGCCTCACCCCAACTATCTTCATATCCCCTATAAACACATTAATAAACATGGGTAACTCATCAATCCAGAATTTGCGCATAAATTTTCCTGCGGTATTAATTCTAAAATCATCAGCAAATTTACCTCCATCTTGAAGCTTGTGGTGTTCGTAAATATAGGGCTGTAAATACTCAGAGTAAGGATGCATAGTTCTCATTTTATAAACACCTATAATTTTTCCTTTTTTTCCATGACGTCTCAATTTTATTAATGGGCCATAAGTAGGATTAGAATCAAACACAGGTTCAGCAATCTTTCGTGCTACAAAATATAAGGAACCATCAATCATTTTTTCTTCAACAACTTCGAAGCCACAACTGTATAATCGACCTAAAGTCTCAGCTTTTGACATCACTCTGTTTCTACCTTGAGTAATTTTAAAATAGAGCATTTTAGTAAGGCCAAGTTTGGGGATAATACGTTTAAATCCAAAATCAAAAGTATAGATGATCCAATTAATTCCAGGGGGATATTTTTTTAGGATTCTAGTTTTTCTTAAAGAATAGGTTTCTACGAAATTGATATATATTCCACCATCGGATAATTTACTATTGGCAGCTTCAAAAAACTTATTGATTCTCAGTATGTTATTAATCTTTTTTAAGTTAACAATATAGTTATACTTTTCATGAGGTTGATTGGAGATGTTAAACTTTGTAGTAGTAGATAATAGCATTAATTTAGGGTCACCTAAAGATGAATGAAACTCAATAAAATCCAGTGATGAATGGCTAGTTTCATTTAATATAAGTTCCCTTATTTGGTCAATATTTTCTCCATCAGAATAGTTCTTTATAGGTTTTGTAGGATCAAATTTGTCACGACGTTTAGGAATAACCCGGTAGCGTTCTAAATCGTCCATTTCCCTATCTAAGACCTTTCTGTATACTACTAAATAGCCCAGCAAGGTTTCTATTATAGTAGCAATGATTACAGTTGTAGCAATAAGTAATCGGCTATAACTTAAGGAGGCAAAAAAGATAACAAAGGTGATGATGAGTAGAATAAACAAATTACTTTTAACTATGGAATACACATAATTTATTTTACCTTTTTCTTTATTTCTGCTGAATTTTCCAAAAATTATGGAACTGCTTATCCATATGATTTCAAAAATAACAAAAGGCATCCAATAATAGTTAAAGAGTGCTTTTTCTTTTCCTGTTTTGAAATATGCGGCTAACAGAAAGGCCAAAAATACGACGAGGATATCAACGAAAATATAAAATAATGTTCGTTTTTTCATGCTTTAAGTGAGTTTGGAGCAAATGTAAGGAATTCATGAAATTGAGCAAGTATCTGCTTCATTAAATCCTTCAACAATAAAAAGTGAAAAAACTTTGAGAAAAGAATGCATTATTTTAGCTACTTTTGCGCCCACTAAACTAAAATATATGGATTTAAGTAAAATATTATCAATTGCAGGTAAACCAGGTTTGTTTCAAATGGTTTCCCAATCAAAATCAGGACTTGTTGTAGAATCTTTAATTGATGGTAAGCGTATTCCTGCATTTTCGCATGAACGTATTAGCTCTTTAGAAGAGATTAGTATATTTACTGAAACTGATGACTTGCCTTTGAAAGAGGTTTTTCAGTTGATCTTTAAAAAGGAAGAGGGTAAGAAAACCATCAGTCATAAATCTTCTGCTCAAGAATTAAAAGACATGTTACAATCGGTTTTGCCTGATTATGATGAAGATAGAGTATATGTGTCAGATATTAAAAAACTAATCAATTGGTATAATTTATTGGTAGATAAAGACTTAATTGATTTAGAAAAGGAAGAATCTAAAGATAAAACTGAAGATAAATCTGAGGAAGAGTCTGAAACTAAGCCTAAAGAAGAAACTAAAGAGAATAAAGAATAGAGAAATTCTTTGATTTTTATACTGATGAGCTATGTATAAATCCATTATTCGGCCCATTTTATTTAAAATTTATGCAGAGAAGGTGCACAGCCTTATTAAGTATACTCTGAAAATAGCCATGGCTATTCCAGGTGTTAAATATTTAATTACTGCCTATTATCATATAGACGACCCCAGACTTGAACGAGAGGTTTTTGGATTAAAATTTAAGAATCCGGTTGGCATTGCTGCTGGTTTTGATAAGGCAGCTGATATGTATAATGAATTGGCAGTTTTAGGATTTGGACATATTGAAATAGGAACGGTTACTCCAAAAGCTCAGGATGGTAACCCTAAACCTCGTATTTTTCGTTTACCAAAGGATAAGGCGCTTATCAATCGTATGGGTTTTAATAATGGCGGTATATCCCCTGCTGTAGAGAACCTCAAGAAACGTAAGACAAAAGCCATTATTGGTGGTAATCTTGGTAAAAATACAGCTACTCCAAATGCACAGGCTGTGGTAGATTATACTGCCGTTTTTGAAGGCCTTTTTGATTATGTTGATTATTTTGTGGTGAATGTAAGTTGCCCAAATGTGACTGATCTATGCGAATTGCAAGATCAAGATTATTTGGAGGAGATTTTGTTTGCTGTTCAGAAACTCAATAATGCCAAAGATTTTCCTAAACCTATTTTGCTTAAAGTAGCACCCGATTTAAATAATGGGCAGTTAGATGAAGTAATAGAGATAGTGGAGAAAACCAAAATTCATGGTGTAATTGCTACAAATACTACCGTTAGTCGTGATGATTTGATCACAGATTTTGAGCCCATAGGTAATGGAGGAATGAGTGGCGCACCTTTAAAAAAGAAATCCACAGATGTGATTCGATATCTTGCCGAAAAAAGCAATAAAGCATTTCCAATAATAGGAGTGGGAGGTATTTTTACTGCTCAGGATGCTATTGAAAAATTAGAAGCTGGTGCTGATCTGGTTCAAGTATATACAGGATTTATTTATGAAGGGCCAGCTATTGCAAAAAAGATTAACAAAGCCATTTTGAAAAAAATGTAGTATTTTGGCTTTATGATTCAGCTAAAATCCAAAGTCGTGAAAATTTTCTTCTTACTTATCCTTATCAGCATTTTTTCCTGCCAAAAGCAACAGCCACATATTATTATAGAAACAGAATTGGGGCTTATTACTATTGAACTATATCAGGATAAAGCGCCTATTACCGTTGGTAATTTTCTAAAATATGTTGATGAAGGTCGTTTAGATTCTTCTACTTTTTACAGAGTTGTACGAGAGGATAATCAACAAGAAAGCTCAGTTAAAATCCAAGTCATACAAGGCGGATTATTCGAAGATGAACATCCCAAGATGCTATCGCCAATAGTGCATGAAGGTACAAAAGAAACTGGAGTAAAACACAAGAAGGGAGTAATCTCCATGGCCAGATATGAACCAGGAACAGCTAGTAGCGAGTTTTTTATTTGCATGGATGATGAACCTGAATTAGATCAAGGTGGTATGAGAAACTCAGACGGTGCAGGCTTTGCAGCTTTTGGAAAAGTAGTAGATGGTATGAGTATTGCAGAACTAATTCACCATAGCGAAGCTGATGGGCAATACTTAAATCCTCGGATTTTGATTTATTCTATTAAAAGGAAATAGTACAATAAATAATCACTGAACGGCTATTATACTAAGTTGGTTTAATAATTCCGATTTAGAAAATGAATTATATTTGTCTTATTCGATGCGCAAAATCCTTTTATAGCCGTAGCTATATAATAATTTTGCAAAAAAGAAAAAGGCGAAAAGAATCGTTTTATATTCGGTATTATTATAGCATTTTAGTATATTATCTAACTACCCAAATCTAAAAGTAGGTTTCTTAGCAAACTTAGCCAAACCACCCAAAGCAGTTTCTTTATAAAGGCTAGGCAAATCTTTTCCAGTTTCTTTCATAGCTCTTACGGTTTCATCAAAACTCACAAAATGATCACCATCACCGACAATGGCAAAACTTGCAGCATCAATTGCACGGACTGAACCGTGAGCATTGCGTTCTATGCAAGGTATTTGTACTAAACCACCAATGGGGTCACAGGTAAGGCCTAAATGATGCTCTAAACCCATTTCTGCTGCATATTCTATTTGCTTGGTGGTTCCGCCGGCTAATTGTGCAGCAGCAGCCGAAGCCATAGCACAGGCCGCTCCTACTTCACCTTGACAGCCTACCTCAGCACCGGAAATAGAAGCGTTTTCTTTGATAATATTACCTACCAAGCCTGCAGTAGCTAATGCTCTAATTATTCTGTTATCAGTAAAATGATAAGCTTCTTGCATAAAGTATAAAACAGAAGGTAAAATACCTGCAGAGCCACAAGTAGGTGCTGTTACTATTTTCCCACCACAAGCATTTTCTTCACTAACGGCTAAAGCATAAGCAAAAAGCTTGGTTGTGTTTTGCAAACTATGACTCATGGTTTTGGATTTTACATAATAAGAAGAAGCTTTACGACGAATTCCCAATGGGCCTGGCAATACTCCTTCATTCTCCAAGCCATATTTTATGGCAGATTTCATCACTTTCCAAATACCCTCAAGGAATTCAATCAAATCTTCTCCCTCTACTTCGAATACATATTCCCAAAACGATTTACCCGTTTGCATAGACCAATCTAAAACCCCATCCATGGTTTTATATGGATATAAATCCTCTGATTCAAATGTCTTATCTTTTTCATTATCATAGATTATTCTCCCGCCGCCTACGCTATAGGCTAATATCTCATCTTGTACTTTGTCTTTACTATCAAATGCAGTAAATAATAAAGCATTGCTATGGAACTCCTTTGTTTCCTTTGGTTTCCAAATTATTTCGAGATCCTTATTCACAAAGACATCTTCCAAAGCTTTATCAGTTAAATGACCTTTGCCTGTGAGAGCCAAACTACCGTATAAGGTCACTTTAAAAGAAGGGCTTTCTTCATTCTTTTTTAAAAATGCTTGTGCTGCTAATCGGGGACCAATGGTATGGCTACTTGATGGGCCATTACCTACTTTATATAATTCTCTTAGTGATTCCATAAGGTATTTTAAATTGGAGCTAAATTAGAAAAAAAAATCAGAACCAGATATACCAAGATCAATGATTTTTTTATGGGAATAATTTATATTCTTAACCTAATAAAGGAAGTATAATTAGGTTTTTTAATTACTGAGCAACAATATAAATATTATGGAGTGTGGTGCTGCACTTGATTTGACCATCCTTTTTAATAGTATTCCAAATATAAAGCTAAGCTTGCTCAAATACATGTATTTTTTATTTGCAATCGTTTCCAAAAGGTTTTATCAATCTATATTCTTTCTAAATTATTAGTTTTTAGGAAATCTTCACAAAATACTCTTATTAACATAATTAGGGAAGTGAGATTGCCTTATATGTACTAATTAGGGAAGTATGATTGCCTAATTTATATTAATTAGGGAGGTATAATTATGATTTTCAAAGTATTTTTAGTATTATTGTAGAAAAAAAGATTCATGTGGCTAAATAGATTTTATGAAAACAACGAGCAATTTTTAATAAAAGGGAAAGTTAATTTATTATATGGTCCTAGAAGAGTGGGTAAAACAGCCCTAATAGAAAAACTTATATCCAAAGCAGAAAAAAAAGTATTCATTGGTAATGGCGATGATGTTCAGCTAAGAAACATATTAAGCTCCGAAGATCAAACAAAGATACTTTCCTCTTTTGATACTTATAACTATATTTTTATTGATGAAGCTCAAAGAATAAAGAATATAGGTTGGGGTTTGAAAATTTTAGTTGATAATTTACATAGCACAACAATTATTGCAAGTGGATCATCATCGTTTCAATTGTCTTCACAAGTTGGTTCGCCTTTGACAGGTCGAAGTATCACTAATAAATTATATCCTTTATCTGTTCTGGAATTGAAAGATCAATTTGGTGGGATGCATATTTATCAAAATCTTGAGAATTTCATGATTTATGGAATGTATCCTGAGGTTTTAAGCCAGTTAAATAATCAAGACAAAACAACATATCTTAGTGAATTAAGAAATTCATATCTATTAAAAGATATTTTAGAGTTAGAAAATATCAGAAACTCCGATAAATTAATCGATTTACTGCGATTATTAGCTTACCAAATAGGTAACGAAGTATCCTTGAATGAATTAGGAAACTCTCTAACACTTTCTAAGCAAACTGTTGCTAGATATATTGATTTATTAGAAAAAGTATTTATCATTAAAAAAATAGGTGGATATTCAAACAATTTAAGGAAAGAAGTGAGTAAAAGTAGCCGTTATTATTTTTATGATAATGGAGTGCGGAATGCCGTTATTAATAATTTTTCGCCTTTAGAATTAAGAAATGATATTGGAATGCTTTGGGAAAACTTTGCCATTATGGAAAGGTTAAAGAAACAAGAATACCTTAAATTATTTAGTAATAATTATTTCTGGAGAACTTACGACCAAAAAGAAGTAGATTTTGTAGAAGAAAGAGATGGAAAATTATATGGTTTTGAGTTCAAATGGAATCCTAAAAAAATAAAAATCCAAAAGGAATGGCTTAAAACTTATCCTAATGCTACTTTTGACACCATTCATAAAGAGAATTTTTTGGCATTTATAATTTAGCCTATTCTTATTTTCAACATAGGGAATTAAACAATTAGGTTATGGTAATGCTTAATGCTATTTCTGAATTACAAATTTTATGGGCATTATATCATTGTTATTTTTTAATTTTAATATGT
Organism: Bacteroidales bacterium; assembly: GCA_029938465.1. Taxonomy (GTDB): domain Bacteria; phylum Bacteroidota; class Bacteroidia; order Bacteroidales; family UBA12170; genus UBA12170. The sequence goes on from JAOZUW010000016.1 coordinate 23,114, forward strand.
AAACAGCAGGTTGTAGCTCAGTTAAATCTATTACTTCTGAATAGTTATATCCTCTATAATAAGTTTCGATTTTTCTAATTAAGCGACCTCTTATACCCCAAATCTCTATAGAGCTTATTTCTAATTCCTCATCATTTTTATTAGCTTCTAGTATAAAATGACCATTGTTGGGATTTGGATAAATGACCATTTGGCTATTATGGCTAGATCTACCCAAATAAATACCACTTAAAGTATCTACATAATAATTATAACCAGACAGGTGAGTGTTTGGTGTAGTAACTTGGATACTATAAACAGAGTCCATAGATTAATTAAATATATTTCACTCAAAGCTATTGCAATCGTTTCCAAAAGGTTTTATCAATCTATATTCTTTCTAAATTGTTAGTTTTTAGGAAATCTTCACAAAAACAATTAAATAAAGTGTCTATTTTTTATAAATTTGCATTCCGTTTTACCTATGGAAGGTCAAACGCATAAATAAGTAACTATTAATACTTTATAAAGATGGAAAATAAGAAAAAATTTATCACTTGTGATGGTAATCAAGCCGCTGCTCATATAGCATATATGTTTAGTGAAGTTGCTGCTATTTATCCTATCACACCATCATCAAACATGGCCGAATATGTTGATGAGTGGGCTGCCGCTGGCAGAAAGAATATTTTTGGAGAAACAGTAACCGTTTCTGAGATGCAGTCGGAAGGTGGCGCATCTGGTGCTGTTCACGGTTCTTTACAAGCAGGAGCCTTAACTTCTACATATACTGCTTCGCAGGGATTATTGCTAATGATTCCTAATATGTATAAAATTGCCGGTGAATTATTACCTGGTGTTTTTCACGTTAGTGCGCGTAGCCTTGCAGCTCAAGCGCTTTCAATTTTTGGCGATCACTCAGACGTAATGTCTGCACGTCAAACGGGTTTCGCTTTCTTGGCAACGGGTGGCGTTCAAGAAGTAATGGATTTAGCTGGTATAGCTCACCTTGCTTCTCTTACTACTCGTATTCCTTTCGTACATTTCTTCGATGGTTTCCGTACTTCTCACGAGATTCAGAAAATTGAGATGCTAGAGAATGATGATTTGGCTCCATTGATTGATCAAAAAGCATTAAAAGCATTTAGAGATAATGCACTAAATCCTGAGAATCCTGTAACACGTGGAACAGCTCAAAATCCTGATATTTATTTCCAGTCGCGCGAGGCTGCTAATAAATTCTACGATGCTATTCCTGATGTGGTAGAAGAATATATGCAAAAAATCACCAAAATAACGGGTCGCGAATACCACCCCTTTACTTATTATGGTGCTGAAGATGCTACAGATATTACTATCGCAATGGGTTCTGTTACTGAAACTATTAAAGAAGTAATTGACTATAAATTAGCTAAAGGCGATAAAGTTGGACTTATTACTGTTCACTTATATCGTCCATTCTCTGAAAAATATTTTAGAAGAGTTTTACCTAAAACTGTAAAGAGAATTTCTGTATTAGACAGAACAAAAGAGCCAGGTGCTAATGGTGAGCCTTTATATCTTGACGTAAGAGATATTTTTTATGGCGAAGAAAATCCACCTATAGTAATTGGTGGCCGCTACGGTTTATCTTCTAAAGATACTACACCAGCGCAAATAGTTGCTGTTTATGATAACCTTGCACTCCCAGAGCCAAAAAACAGATTCACAGTTGGTATTGTTGATGATGTTACTTTCCTTTCAATCCCTGTTGGCGAAGCTATTTCTTTAGCTCCAAAAGGAACATTTGAAGGTTTATTCTACGGATTAGGTGCTGATGGTACTGTTGGTGCAAATAAAAACTCCATTAAGATTATTGGTGATAATACAGATAAATATGCTCAGGCATATTTTGCTTATGACTCTAAAAAATCTGGTGGATTTACCGCTTCTCACCTTCGTTTTGGTGATGAGCCCATTCGTTCTACTTATTTAGTAAGCACTCCTGATTTTGTTGCTTGTCACGTGCCTGCATATTTGAAGAAATATCCAATGCTAGACGGTATCAAAGAAAATGGAACTTTCTTATTGAATAGTATTTGGGATGTGGAAGAAACAAAAAATCAACTTCCTCCTAAGTTCAAGAAAATATTAGCTGAAAGAAATATTAGCATGTACATTATCAATGCTACCGAAAAGGCTAAAGAAATTGGTTTAGGAAACCGTACCAATACTATTATGCAATCTGCTTTCTTTAAAGTTGCCGATGTAGTTCCTTACGAACTAGCTGTTGAGCAAATGAAGAAATTGATTGTAAAATCATATGGTAATAAAGGTGAGAAAATCATCAATATGAACTATGCTGCTGTTGATCAGGGTGGAGATCTTACTCAGATTGAAATCCCTGCTGAATGGGCTAATATTAACGTGGAAGCTGAACAAGCTAAAGTTGACGAGAGTATCCCGGAATTCATCAGAAACTTAGTAGAGCCTGTTAACAATTTAGAAGGCGATTCTCTTCCAGTATCTGCATTTGCAGGACGCGAAGATGGTACTTTCCCTCCAGGAACTGCTGCTTACGAAAAGAGAGGTATTGCTGTTGATATTCCTGAGTGGCTTGCTGAAAATTGTATTCAGTGTAACCAATGTGCTTATGTTTGTCCTCACGCCTGTATCCGTCCTTTCTTATTAGACGAGAACGAAGCAGCAAATGCTCCTGAAGGTGTTGATTTATTAGATGCTACTGGAAAAGACATTAAAGGATTGAAATTCAGAATCCAAATTTCTGCTCTTGACTGTACCGGCTGCAACAACTGTGTGGCTGTTTGTCCATCTAAAGAGAAGTCTTTGGTGATGAAGCCACTAGAATCTCAAATGGTTCAAGCTGAGAATTGGGACTATATGATCAAGAATGTTTCTTATAAGACTGACAGATTAGACAAAACTAAAAATGTAAAGAACTCACAATTTGAACAGCCATTATTTGAGTTCTCCGGAGCTTGTTCTGGTTGTGGTGAAACGCCATATATTAAAACTATTACTCAGTTATTTGGTGATAGAATGACAGTAGCCAATGCTACCGGTTGCTCTAGTATATATGGTGGATCTGCACCTTCTACTCCTTATTGTACCAACTCTGAAGGCGAAGGACCAGCTTGGGCTAACTCACTATTCGAAGACAATGCTGAGTACGGTTACGGTATGGCTTTAGGTATTAACAAAATGCGCGATAGAGTAGAACGTAAATTAACTGAAGCTCTTGAAGGTGGTGTTGATGATGTAAGAAAAGAAGCTTTCAATAATTGGTTAGCTACTAAAAATGATAACGATAATTCTAAAGGTGCTTCTGATAAATTAAAAGAAGTATTAAAAGGTGCTGATGATGCATTTGCTAAGGAGTTGATGGAATTAAGCCATTATTTCACTAAAAAATCTAATTGGATATTTGGTGGTGACGGCTGGGCTTATGATATTGGTTATGGTGGCTTAGACCATGTATTAGCTACTGGTGCAGATGTAAATATTTTGGTGATGGATACCGAGGTTTACTCTAATACTGGTGGACAATCATCTAAAGCAACACCTACTGCTGCAGTAGCTAAATTTGCTGCTTCTGGTAAAAAAATCCGTAAGAAAGATTTAGGAATGATGGCCATGAGTTATGGTTATGTATACGTAGCTATGGTTGCTATGGGTTCTAACCAAAATCAGTACTTCAAAGCATTAAAAGAAGCTGAGGCTTATCCAGGACCATCATTAATTATCGCTTATGCTCCTTGTATTGCTCACGGAGTAAAAGGTGGATTAACTGATACGCAACAAGTAGAAAAAGAAGCTGTTGCTTCTGGTTACTGGAATATGTATCGTTTTGATCCTAGATTGGAAGATCAAGGAAAAAATCCTTTCCAACTAGATTCTAAAGCCCCAGATTGGAGTAAATTCCAAGAGTTCTTATTGAACGAAGTTAGATTTTCTTCTTTAAAGAAAACTTTCCCAGAGCAAGCAGATACTCTATTTAATACTTCAGAAGAAGATGCCAAAAGACGCTATGCAGGTTATAAACGCCTAGCTGCTATGGACTTCTCTAAGGACGAAGAATAGACAGTTTGTTATATAAAATTGAAAGCCGAAACTCATTGAGTTTCGGCTTTTTTTATGTAATGCAATCCTGCCTGTCATTATAATAATTAGCCAGAGAGGCTTTATATTGAACTTCATCTGTTGTTCAACTTAAAAAATGTAAAAAATCAATCATCTTGCAAAAACCACAACGTGGTTTAACATTAATAGCCCCCAGATTTATCTGGGGGCTATTAATCATTATGTAGATCAAGAGCCGTCCCTCGCAGTTAAGAACGGAGCATTACCTTTGCCGGCGATTATGAAGTTTAAAAAATTAATATTGGATTTTATGGGTTTGGGAATACGCCAGCAAAACCTAGAGCATTTTCATGAGGGGAAACGAGCTGGTTTGAAAATTGAAATGTATATCATTAACTAATGGAATAATAGAACCATCAAAGAGAAGCCATTATCAACAACTAATGGAATTGGCAAAAAAGCTAAAAAGTAAAGTCACCTCAATTGATCAAGAAAAGGCTGAAGATTTAACATTATTAAACCTAATGCAAAATGCTAAGACTGGTGAAGAAGTTAGCCAAGAAAGTGTTATGAAAGAATTAATGAAATAATGCAGGTTATTTTTGATAAAGCTTTAATTAAAAGCGTTAAGAGACTTAGAAACAAAGATATTAGAGCTAAAACAGCTAGATTTTACAAATTGCAGCGCAGCGTTCTATTAAAACAATTGACAAATCAACAATGAGTATCTTTTTGTTTCGTTGAGGAATTGATTGATGAGATAAAACAAGACAAAATACTTGAAGAATTTATCGTCGGTGAGGATTGCATATGGCTTTTTTAAAACAAGATTTCTGTCTTATTGTTTAATCCAGCATAAAGAAAACTAAATCACGGAAGCCATAAAACTCATTATACAAAATCAATCATAATCCCTATATTTGCTAAAAATCAATCATAATCCTTTTTTATTTATATCAGAAACATGAAAATATTTTCAGGAAAAATAGCCATTTTCTTTATCATTGTATTATTAGGTTTCCAGCTAAAAGCCCAAAATAAGCAAGGCTATTTTCAAGGATTTGCCAAGGAGATTAGTGGAAAGCGTTTCACCTATCAATCTCCCATTCCTACAGTAACAGCATCCTTATTAGTTAGGGGCAATGCCGATTATGAATCCATAGTATGGGAAACCGAAAAAATTCCAAATGATTATCAAGGGGATTTTGTGAATTTTATGATTGTATTTGGCCGCGATGTGGTAGGGAAGCCTGCTAAATTTCATCTCTTTGTAAACGATAAAGAATATTTTAGCTTTGAAAGCGATCGTAAAAGTAAAACAGGAATTCAAAGCGTTGAAGGTAAAGATGGAGCTCAACTAATCTTCAATATTACCATGCTCGATAAGTATAAAGACCAAATGGGATTTGCTACTATCAAACTACCCACTTCGGCAATAATAAAAGGACAAGCTGCTCAAATAAAAATATCGGCCGAAGCCGATAACAATAGTGCTTGGTTTATGCTTTATAAAACTCCTATTAGAGAAAGTATAAATATTAAACAGAACAAAGTAGTCATGAAATCCGAAGGAGAATTACTCCATTCTATTAGCATCGATTTTGTTCATATTGGTAAAAATACTCCTGTAAATGTTAAAATTGGAGATCAAACATGGGAAACGGAGCTGAAAATGGGTTTTAACCGTCTAGATATTGCCCTACCAAAAGTAGATAAAGAAACTGAGTTTTCGGCTTTTATCCATTTCTCATTACCTCTACAGGAAATTATCAAGATTGATTTCACTCTCAGTCCTGTAAAAGAATGGGAAATATATTTGGTACAACACACCCATACCGATATTGGTTATACTCGGCCACAACCAGAAATACTCAACGAGCATCTTCGTTATATTGACCATGCCTTAGACTATTGCGATTTAACCGATGATTATCCTGATGCTTCTAAATTCCGCTGGACTTGCGAAACCAGTTGGTCAGTACGCGAATATTTAAAAAACCGACCTAAAGCACAAATCGATAGATTGCTAAATCGCATGCAAGAAGGTCGTATGGAAGCCACAGGGATGTTTTTTAACTTTTCAGAAGTTATTGACGAATCGGCATTGGCAGCACAAACAAAAACTCTAAAAATGCTCAAAGATGCTGGTATTGATGTGACTACTATTATGCAAAACGATGTAAATGGTGTGGCCTGGTGCTTAGTTGATTACTTTCAGCATACAGATGTGAAATATCTCACCATGGGAATACATGCCCATAGAGCAAGAAAACCTTTCAACAAACCCACAACTTTTTGGTGGCAATCACCGGCAGGTAACCGACTTCTAGCGTATAGAAGCGAGCACTACCAATATGCCAATAGTCTAGGAATACATACTCATAATCAAGATGGTTTTCGCGATAATCTTTCGATTTACCTCAGCAGTCTGGAAGAAAAAGGATACCCTTACGATAGGGTAGCTTTGCAATTTTCGGGTTATGTAGTTGATAACTCTCCTCCAAGTGTAGAGGTTTGCGATATCATTAAAGCATGGAATGAAAAATACGAATGGCCCAAACTGAGAAGTTCTTTGGCACGTGATTTTATGCTATATGTCGATGAAAACTATGGTGATGAAATAGAAGAGAAAAAAGTGGCTTGGCCAGATTGGTGGACAGATGGAGTGGCCTCAGCAGCCAAAGAAACCAAAGTTTCGAGGAATGTTCATGCAGAAGCATCTGCTAATACCGCTTTATTATCTATTTCGAAAATGATGGGCGTACAGCTACAAGACAATGTGCAAGAAAAGATAACAGCGCTCTACGATGATCTTTTATTTTACGATGAGCATACTTTTGGAGCTGCCGAAAGTGTAAGAGATCCTCTTGCGGAAAATACCATCAATCAATGGGGCGTAAAATCATCATACGTATGGGATGCCTGGAAGAAATCAGCGGCTTTACAAGAGGATACTTGGGCAGCTATGCAAGCTTTTCTGCCAAAATTAAAATCACCCTCTATTATTGTGATGAATACGCTAAACTGGAAAAGATCGGGTCTGATTCATTTGTTTATTGAAAACACTATTATACCCGAAGGTTCAGACTTTGTAATTACCGATATAAAAGGAAATAAAGTTCCCGTGCAGGAATATGAAAGAAGACCAGAAGGTGCATATTATGGTCTTTGGGTGAGCGATATCCCCCCTATGGGATTTTCTACTTTTTTGATACATACTGGACGAAAAACAAAGAAAAGTTCTGAAAAAACGATAAATCAACTTGATAATGAATATTATTCCATCAATATTGACAAAAACAAAGGTGTGGTTACTTCTATTTTCGACAAACAATTGCAAACCGAATTGGTTGACAAAAACGATAGCTTAACTTTAGGAGAAGTGATTTATGAACAACTCGACAATCGTCATGAAATGGAAAGACTAACAGCATCGAATCGCGACACAGTATATAAGCCATTGGGTTTGAAACGTAGCTATCTTTCAAATATTAAAACTATAAAATACGAAAACGGACCTATTTACCAATCATTGATATTAAATGGGCAGCTTCCAGTTTGTGCCGACGAAAGAGGTGTTGATATTGAAATTCGGTTGTATCATTATGAAAAAAAGATAGAATTTCATTATAGAATGTTCAAGCTGGCAGTTACCACACCCGAAAGTGTATATGTGAGCTTCCCCTTCCGCTTAGAAGGAGGTAAATTGTTTTATGAAGCCCAAGGAGGTTTGGTCTCTCCAGGAGTGAACCAATTGGAAGGCAGCTCTAGTGATTGGAATGCCATACAAAACTTTGCTGCTGTCCGAAATATGGATGCTCAGATTGTTTTTAGCAGTAAAGATATTCCTCTGGTACAATTTGGTGATATCAATATAGGTAGATACTATTACCGTTTAAAACCCAAAACCAACTATATATTTTCGTGGGTATTAAATAACTATTGGGTCACCAATTTTAAAGCTTCACAAGAGGGAGAGTTGAGATGGAAATATGCCATCACATCCAGCGATAATCGCAGTAATTCTTTTGCAAGTCGTTTTGGATGGGGTGATAGAGCACCTTTGCTTTCCAGAGTGATTTGGCCCAATACCACTGCTGATGATTCAAAAGCTGTTTCTAAATCTTTTATTGATTTAAAATCGCCGCAACTCCTATTGGTAAACACTACCCCTTCCTTAGATGGTAAAGGTATTATTTTGCAAATACGAGAATTAGAGGGCAGCCATGTGCATCTCGATATCAACGATTTGCTTCTACAAACTGGAGCTTCGGCAGCTTATAAAGTAAATATTTTGGAAGAAGAAATATCGCCCTTAAGTGGTGAGATTCATATTAATGATTATGCGACCATATTTATCAAATTTGTACTGTAAGATAAAAAATGAAAATGGTTGTATCTTTCTAAATCCATTTTATAGCCTACCTTTGACATCAAAATGTTGAGGAATGAAATACACAATTATAACAATCTTACTCTTTCTGTTTGGCTTTTCATTATCTGCTCAAGATCCTTCTTTAATAAAAGGAGTATTGCTGGATGCTGATCAAAAAACACCGCTGCTTTATGCTAATATTGTGGTTCTGCATAAGAGCCAAGGAACTATAAGTAATGAGAAAGGAATGTTTTCATTGGATATATCTAAGCTAAATGAAAAAGACACCATTAGTTTTCAGTATATTGGATACAAAACCCAACTTATTGTTTTAAGCGAATTAGATAGTGGATCTACTATTTATTTAAAAGAAGATTTGATTAATTTAAGTGAAGCTTTTGTTTTTGCGAATCCTCCTGATCCTAAGTTTATTGTGAAAAAGGTATTGGAGAACAAAGACAAAAACTATAAAAAGCGAACGGCCAAAGCTCAAACTTTTATTCGCTGGAGAAACACATCAGATATTGAAAAAGCCACTATTGATTTAAAAAAGAATTCCATAAAAGAGCTAGATGAAGCATCATTAAAACGAGCTGCTGAAAAAATACCAAAGCACAATACTTCCTATGTCGACTTTTTAGGCGATATTTTTGTCTCCAATAAGGATGAAGATACACTTAAAATCAATCCCATTAGAATTGTTTCTTTAAAAGGAGAAGAAATAGCAGAATTGGAACAAATGGGAGAGGTGTTTGAGAATCTTTTTACGCAAGAGGATGAAAAAGAATATTGGAAAGTAAAGAGTGGTATCTTAAGCCAAAAATTGGATATTGATGAACCCGAAAATGATTCTATTGATCAAGAAGAGAGAAAAGAAAATACTATTAGGACAAAGCGTTATAGTACAAATATTAAATATCGCTTATCTTATAGTTCATTGAGCAATAAAGATTATTGGGATTTTTTACATAAAACAGGAAAATATAACTACGAATTAGCCGGTGGAACAAAAGTGAATGGAGAGGATGTTTTTATTATAGATTTTATGCCTAAGAGCAGCGGTTTATATGAGGGCAGGCTTTATATTTCTATGAGCACATATGCCTTAATAAGAGCAGATTATAACTATGCTGAGGGTAAGGTAGGTAGAGATTTCAATCTTTTAGGAGTGGCTTTTAAAGAGAATTATTTTAGTGGTTCTATATACTTTGAGAAAGAAGAAGATCATTATGTATTAAAATATTTTTCCTACAAATCAGGTAATTATTTTAGTGTAGAGAGAAAAATATCTTTAATCAAGAAAAGGAAACGTTTGCTTTTTGATAAAAAACTCAAAGAGATTAAAGTAGGGCTTAATTTTCAAGTAACTAATGGAGAATCTATAGAGGTATTGCTTTTAAATAATAAAAAAATCAGTCATCAACAGTTTATGGATTTTGATCAGCCAAAAGATATGGAAATTATTTATGTAGATCATTTTGATGAAAATTTATGGAAAGGATTTCCAATAATAGAACCTACTAAACGAATGCGAGAGTATACAAAACCGTAGGATTAATCACTGTGGGTTTACTTACAAAACCCAGCTGTGGTTCTATCTGGATAGATAGACTGGTTTGTAATCCGATCTCGTGAAAGTAGCAAATCTCCCATCATTTTTTGTGTTGTAAAGTGTTTCAACGAATATCTAGTGTTGATTGTCTGGCCTCAAGCACATGTGCGTCAACCTTATTTATTAAACATTCTTATGTATTCCTTTATTGTTA
>JAOZUW010000093.1 GCA_029938465.1 Bacteroidales bacterium
TCAGTTAGTAATCGGAAACTTAGTTAGAAGTTATTAGAAAGAAATAAAACTATAAATTTTCAATATATTTCAAAAGTTCACCTGTATTTTTAAGCCCTATTTTTTTTGATAGTCTTTGTCGGGCTCTTTTAACACCTTCAGTTGAGATGCCCATTAAGTAGGCAATTTCTTTTTGTTTTAAACCAAGTTTTAAAAATATCAATTGCCGTTGATCTCCAACTGATAAGTTGTTATTGTTTTCTATGCTATTGATAAATGAAGGGTGAATTTCGTTAAAGATATTACGATATTCTTTCCAATCCTCATCAGTTAGTATTCTGGTTTTTCTGAGTAATTGTACTTTTTCAGCCATCTGCTTTTGGTCTTCTTTACTTCCTAGTTTTTTAATTTCTTCCTGAAGCTCTTCAATAAATGCGCTTTTTTCATGCAAATTCATTTTAATTCTTTTGAGCTTTTGTTCTACTTGTTTTGTTTTTACTGCTGCAAGTTGTGATTTTGAATCAGATATAATCTTTGCATTTTTGTATTTCTGACGCCTGTTATTTATATACAAAATAATTATAGAACTTGCTAGTAACAGGCTAAGAATAAGGGCGATTGCATAACTGAAAATGATTTTCTTTTCCTGTTTAAGAGAATCAATTTTGTTCACTTTTTCTTGAACATTATATTTTACTTCCATTTCGATAATTGAAGATTTATAGCTTTGCATCATCAAGTTATCATGTATTTTTTCGTATTCAACAAGAGCAGTAAATGATTTTTTGTAATCATTTACACTTTGATAGTATTTAGATAAACTAAGATAAATATCTTCTTTAACAGATAGTATTTGATTAGAATCAGCAATTTGCTTGGCTTTTAAATAGTATTGCAGACTGAGGTCATTCTTATGTATATATCCATATCCATCACCAAGTTTGAGGTAAGTAATAGCCGAAGACGAACTATTATCAATTTCCTGAAAAATTAACAAACTAGTATTTAGTAGTTTTATTCCTTCTGCATAATTCCCTTTACCATACTCAACCGAAGCAAGGTTTGAATAGATAGTTGCAATATTGTATTTATTGATATGCAAACTAGTATCTGTATTTAAGTATTCTTTGAGACCTTGAGAAAAATAAGTTTGAGCACTGTCAAATTCTTTTTCATTTAAATATAAATATCCTAAATTAGTGAAAGCTGCTCTTCGTGCCGGAAGATAGCTCCCTTTAATGGCTTTATGAAAAAAACTTCTTGCTTTATCGGGTTGATTTATAGATTCGTAAGTATTTGCAAGGCCTAGATAAGCTATATCAGCTCGAATATCATTATTTTTTTCTCCCCAGTCAATAACTTTGTAATTGAGTATAATTGCGGTATCATACATTCCGTAGCTGCTATATATATCACTAATAAGTCCATAGCAACTTATAATTCCTTTTTCATTATTTATATCTTGGTATTCATTTAATGCTTTTTCAATGTATAATAAGGCACTATCATTATTGTTTGGATAATAATGATTTCCAATTATTAAAAGGCTTTGTGCCTTTTTCAGTCCTTCAAAATGAGAAAGGCTATCTTTTAATGCGTTTATTCTGTCGTTTCCTAAACTATTTAAACCTAGTATCAGAACCAGGAATAGGACGAGTTTGGATTTGTTCATTGAATTTTGTTTTTCAATTTATTGATGCATAACAAAAATAGGAAAAATACTTATAACAGTAGTAAGATAATAAGATCAAATGGGAAATCTTTTCATGTTACCCTAATTGTTACCTTTTGAAAAAAACATTTTGTTTAATTAATTTATATATTTGCAGTTTAGAAACAACCTAAATAACATTATTTTTATGAAGAAGTCATTTAATAAAATTATCGTATCAGCTGTGTTCTTATTTTTTGTTTTAGGAACAATAGGGCAATCTGTAGCGCAAAAAGCCGAAATTGAAAAACGCCTAGCTGAACTTGGAATATCTAGCGATTTGGATTTTAATAATCTTTCAGAAAACAGCACATCTTATTCTTGTAATGCTACTATGACAGAAAGTACAACCGAAAAAACTACGGTTAATAAGGCATCTTTCGATCCACTTAAAGGCGAAGGTAGCAGATGGACTTTAAATACAGTAAATGGTGGGACTCCATCAAAAAAAGACATCAAAAATTTTAATAAAGCCCATAATGCGACTCAGGATAATATGCAGGCTAAACCCGATGAGAATAGCATGAAAATTATAACTGATGATGATCATATTCTTGTAATTGGTTTACAGTATAAAGAATCTGATTTGCCCAAGAAATATAAATTTTTAGCACAATGCAATTCTGAAATCTATGTAGATAAAGAGGCAAAACGTTTGCATAAAATTAAATTCTATAATACAGCACCTATGAAAATAAAGGTACTTAATGTTGTAAAACTTGATATGACTGTGGAGCTTATGCAATCAAGTGATGGAAAAACAGTACTTTTAAAAGATGAAACAATTATTATGGATGTTAAATTATTAGGCCAATTAGTGGAGGTAAAAGAAGAAATAGAATTTTACGATTATAAGAAAGTAAAATAAGTATATATCTTCGGTTTTAAAAACGAAAAGAGTCGTAGTCTTACTTTATATGAGATTGCGACTTTTAATCTTTAGGTAATAAATAAATAATTGGTACTGCAAGTAAAGCAATAACAGTTGAAATTTTAAAGGTTAATTCTAAACCAATAGAATCGCCAGAAAATCCTATTAGCATAACAACCAATGCATTAATAACAAAGTTTATAGTCATATAAATGCTATTTACCAATGCCGGTTGATTGGAGTTTAGATCTTGAAAATAGGCTAATAACACAGGTCCTGAGGCAAATAGTAGTAGGCCTTCTAAAATGAGTAATGGAAATACTAAATAAGTGTTGGCCATTAAAAATCCCCACATTATAAATGGACTTAGTATTGCTGAGATTAAGAGTATATTCTTTTTTCCAATTTTATCGGAAATATACCCTGCTCCTAAGGTTCCAGCTGCTCCTGCAAATTGCAAGACTGATAAAGAAATTCCTGCCAACCAAAGCGATTCTCCTTTGCCAGTTAAAAAAATGGGAAGATATAGCGTTAATGCCGATTTAATGCCAGCTCTTGTTAGAATAAATCCACCAATTATAACAAAAATGGGTATCAGAGGTTTGAGGCTATCATAAGATTTTGTTTTAGTATTTGGTATTTTACTATTTGTGATTTCAGTAATATTTTTAAGTTTTACGTACAAAACAATAGAAGCTATAATACCTATTGGCATTATTCTGTATGATCCTTCCAGTCCCCAAAAACTAACAGCAGCAGTTATAAGTATTGGTCCTAAAGAGCGAGCTAATTCGCCCCCTAACATATACAAGCTCATTCCAAATCCTGTTTTATTGCCCGAAAATCGTTTAATAGCTACGGGTGAAGGAACATGAAATAGGGCTGAGCTAATACCTGAAACAAATAATAATATGATAAGAATGGTATAGGAAGGAGCAAGGCCTAATAAGCTCATGCTTATAGCAGAAATAGCTGGTGAAAGAATGATTAAATATTTAATACAGATTCTATCGGCCATTATTCCAATAAGAGGATTAAAAAGAGATGGGATTTTTCTTATGACATCTAATAGTCCAACCATGGATAATGAAATGCCTAGTTTCTCAACTAATAACGGCAATAAAGGCGCTAAAAATGAGGAGTAAACGTCATGAAAGAAATGCCCAGCACTAACAGTTAAAACTTTTTCCGTATTAAATTTTTTACTCATAAAAGAAGTATGAAGTAATTATAGTTTTAAAAAATTTCTTTCTTCACCTTTTTCATATTCCGATACAATATTATTAAAACCTAATTGTATGTTTTTAATGCTCTCATCAATACTATCTGTTTGACTAATAATACAGACAAACTGTTTTTTCATTCGGTTTATATTTTTCCCAAAAGCTTTATTGACAACCACCTGCACATAATGTGGTTTTAATATGGCGGAAACACCTCTAGCTTTGTTTGGATCGCCATGCATTTTTTCCTCAGGGCTTATGTTTGTTATTAAGTTGACAAACTTTGTTGCAGTTATTGATATATCGTAAATAAAATATTCTTTTGCTTCACCAAAATGCTCTTTACTTAAATTTATTTTGTTATCACTGGCAAAAGCTACCGTTATTTTTTCCATAGTTATTTTTTAAAAAGAATTATTAATCCCTAATTAATTTCTTCTCCTGCTAAATTATAGTCAGGCGTTAAATGATATATATTTGTTATCTTAATTTCAATAACACCTTTAACAATCTTCTGAGGTTTTATTTTTAAAATCCATTCTTTCCCTTTTTCATAAATCACACCTTCAGTATAGTGTTTTGCCGTGCCTTTTATTTGATATCCAAGTGAATCCTTCCATAGTGCAATAGAAACTTGACCATTCTGATTAATGTTATCTAGTGTTTTTTTATGAAAAGTATCAATGGTCCAAATAGTTTCACTGTCAATTATTTTTTTTGAAGCAATAACTGATACGTTTGGAATACCATGGCTATCAACTGTAGCTAATGCCATAGTTGGCACTTGCTCAAATAGCTCTCTTATTTCCTTAGTTAACATGGTTTTTTTTATAATTGTCGTTTGTGATTTAAAACATAAATCAAAGATATGGAATTATTAAACCTGAATTTGCTGGCAAATGTAATGAACATACGTTCATAATACAAGTTTTCCTGGGATATAAAGTAAAAATAATTAAATTAATTTATATCAATATGGGGAGCAAGTACACAATATGATATCTATGCTATTATTGCTAGTGCTCTGGGTTCAATAAGTGCTATTTTTGTTTTTCTCCTGTTCCAAAAACACTAACATAGAATTTTCTTTAAGTAAAGGCTAATTTTATAAAAAATGAAGCTTTAGTTTTTTCCTATTTACAATTTCCTTATTTTTGTAGTTCAAAAATATATAGAATAATAATAAACTAAAACATATTGACAATGAGAAGATTAAGTTTGTTGAGTTTATTGATGGTAATTCTAACTATCAATAGTTGGGCACAGCCCGCAAATAGAAAAGCCGAATTAATTGGAAAACATGAAATCCAATTAAAATCTGATATTATGACTCCTGAGGTACTCTGGTCTTTTGGTCGATTAAGTGGAGAGCAAGTATCGCCTGATGGAACAAAAATCCTTTATGGAGTGAGCTATTATTCAAAAGATCAAAACAGGAGTAATCGTGAATTGTTTGTCATGGATATTGATGGTGGGAATAATAAGCAAATCACACATACTGCTTTTGGTGAATACAATGCCGTTTGGCGTCCTGATGGTAAAAAGATTGGTTTTATTTGTGCTGCAGGAGGTGATATGCAAATATGGGAAATGGATATGAATGGTGAAAATCGGGAACAAATATCTTATATAGAAGAAGGTTTAGGTGGTTTTAAATATAGTCCAGATCAAACTAAAGTTCTTTTTATTAAAGATGTGAAACTAGATCAAACTGTTGCCGATATATATCCAGATTTACCAGCTTCTTCAGGAAGAGTAAACCATGATTTAATGTATCGTCATTGGGATACTTGGGTTGATAGTTACACGCATATCTTTGTGGCCGATTATGTTTTAGGTAGCGTATCGCCTGGATTGGATATTATGCTTAATGAAAAATGGGAAGCACCTATGAAACCTTTTGGTGGTTTAGAGCAAATTACCTGGTCGCCTGATAGTAAGACTATTGTGTATACTTGTAGAAAAAAGCAAGGTAAAGAATATTCATTGAGTACTAATTCTGATTTATATCAATATTTCTTGGATAGTAAGCAAACCAAAAATCTGACCAATGGTATGATGGGTTATGATACTAATCCTACTTTTTCCCCTGATGGAAAAATACTGGCTTGGGAAAGTATGGAGCGCGATGGTTACGAGTCGGATAAGAGTAGATTGTTTACTATGAATATGGAAACCGCTGAGAAAACATACCACACCAAAGATTTTGATCAGATGGCTCATGCTTTGAGTTGGTCAGCAGATGGTAAGTTCATTTATTTTATTAGTGATTGGCACGCTACCGACGAAATTTATAAATGGAATATTAAGAATGATAAATATCAAAAGATAACGGAAGGTGTTCATAATTATCGTTCTGTTGTTGAGGTGGGTAAACAACTTATTGCCACACGTGTTTCCATGAGTAAACCTAATGAGATATATGCTGTTAATCCAAAAAATGGAAAAGATACCGAACTCTCTTTTGAGAATAAACATTTACTCGATCAGCTTACTTTTGGTGAAGTTACTAAACGTTGGATAGAAACAACTGATAACAAACAAATGTTGGTTTGGGTGATTCTTCCTCCACATTTTGATGATAGTAAAGAGTATCCTGGCTTGCTTTATTGTCAGGGAGGACCACAAGGTACTGTGAGTCAGTTTTGGAGTTATCGTTGGAATTTTCAAATGATGGCGGCCAACGATTATGTAATTGTTGCTCCAAACAGAAGAGGTTTACCTGGATTTGGTCAGGAGTGGTTAGAGCAAATAAGTGGAGATTATGGCGGACAAAATATGAAGGATTATTTAAGTGCTATTGATGCTGTTAAACAAGAAAAATGGTTAGATGCGGATAGGGTAGGAGCTATTGGTGCTAGTTATGGTGGTTTTTCAGTTTATTGGTTAGCCGGACATCACGAGAAGCGTTTTAAGGCATTTATCGCACATGATGGTATGTTTAATTTGGAAGCTCAATATCTAGAAACTGAAGAAATGTGGTTTGCTAATTGGGATCTTGGTGGCCCATTTTGGGATAAAGACAATGAAATAGCTCAACGTTCGTTTGCTAACTCCCCTCATAAATTTGTTCAAAATTGGGATACGCCCATTATGATTATTCATAGTGAATTGGATTATCGCATTGTAGCTTCCCAAGGAATGAGTGCATATAATGCCGCTGTATTACGTGGTGTTCCGGCTGAGTATTTATATTTCCCAGATGAAAACCATTGGGTGCTTAAACCTCAAAATGGTATTCTTTGGCAACGCCGTTTTTATAATTGGCTGGATAAATGGTTAAAATAATTACCTTGATATAAAGAAAACGCCGAAAAATGAATTTTCATCTTTCGGCGTTTTTTATTGGTAGTCTAAGCAACTATTTCAAGACTCCCAATTCTTTACCAACTTTTGTAAAGGCAGCAATCGCTTTATCCAAATGTTCTGGTTTGTGAGCAGCAGAAAGTTGAACCCGAATACGAGCTTGTCCTTTTGGAACTACAGGGAAATAAAAACCAATAACATAAACACCTTCATCTAAAAGTTTAGCAGCAAAATCTTGCGATAGTTTAGCATCATAAAGCATCACTGCGCAAATAGCTGATTTTGTAGGTTTTATATCGAAACCAACAGCGAGCATCTTCTCCATAAAGTAATCAGTGTTGGAGTGGAGTTTTTCTTGTAACTCATTGGTTTCATCCATCATCTCAAACATTTTTATTCCTGCATTAACCACTACTGGTGGTAGCGAGTTAGAGAATAAATAAGGTCGTGAACGTTGGCGTAACATTTCAATGATTTCTTTTTTCCCAGTTGTGAAGCCACCAATAGCACCACCAAATGCTTTACCAAGAGTTCCTGTAATAATTTCTAATTCACCTTTAATATCAAATAATTCTGTAACGCCACGGCCAGTTTTCCCTACTACTCCTGCAGAATGACATTCATCTACCATAACCATAGCATCATATTTATTAGCCAATTCTACTATTTTGTCCATAGGAGCCACATTACCATCCATAGAGAAAACGCCATCAGTAACAACCAATCGGAATCTATGCTGTTGAGCTTCTATTAATTTAGCCTCTAAATCTTCCATATTGGCATTTTCATAGCGATATCGGGCGGCTTTGCATAAACGAACGCCATCAATTATTGAAGCATGGTTTAATGAATCGGAGATAATGGCATCTTCAGCAGTCAAAAGAGGTTCGAAAACACCTCCATTAGCATCAAAAGCAGCAGCATAAAGAATAGTATCTTCAGTACCAAAGAAATCAGCAATTTTTTGCTCCAATTCTTTATGAATATCCTGTGTTCCACAAATAAATCGAACCGAGGACATTCCATAACCTCTCTCATCTAAGGCCTCTTTTGCAGCTTTAACTAGCTTGGGGTTATTGGATAAGCCAAGGTAGTTATTGGCGCAAAAATTAAGTACCTCTTGTCCTGTAGATACATTTATTAAGGCTCCTTGGGCACTAGTAATTACTCTCTCATCTTTATACAAACCAGCACTTTTAATGCTGTCAAGTTCTTTCTGTAAGTGTTTCTGTATTGATTGATACATAATATGTTGTTTTTATTGTTTTCTATGATTTGCAAAGGTACTAAATAATATTTTTTATAAGAATGTCTTCAAGGTCTGTGTTTTACTGAAAAAAGTGAATAATGGTTATTGGCAGAGTTTATACAAGAAATCTGACCAGCTATTATTTATTTGCTGGTTTTAAAAAATGGTTAAATAAATATCCTTGCTCTGCCAGTTCTACTTTATGGTCATTTAAAAAATCCCGAATACTATTACTCGAAACTGAATAAGTGATGCCATAGTTAATTTCCTTTTTTACTTTTACAAAGATGTTTCCTGTATAAGGAGCATTTGGGTTGTATTGTTTGATATGATTCTCTTCTTCTGGAATTAAAATATTCTCGTAATTTGCTGCAACAGATTTTGCCATTCCTACTAATTCAAAATTGGGTACACCATCTTTGATGGCTAAAACTACACCTCCGCTAATTCCTTTATTAAACAAAGCATCAATCAAGAAATTCTTTTTATGCTTACCGCCTGGAGTACTTACGATGCCTCTTGTAATCATCTGGTAACCTGATGGGTATCCCATAATATAAACAAAACTCCCCCATTCTAGCTCGTCAGAATTCCCCATTGGGTAATCAAAAACATGTACTTCTCTATTTCTGTCTGGATCCACATCTTGCCCTAGAATAGCAATATCTAAATCATCATCTTGTGCTAATATTTTTAAGTTTTTGCTGATGGGAATATCTCGTACATAATTTAGTTGTCTAGTTTTTATAGAGATGGTATGAATAATTTTTTTACCCTCTTTTTCTACTCCCTCATAATAACCTATAACAGTATCTGGATGATTGATGACATGAGCAGATGTCATTAAAGCTATTTTCTGATGATCGTAAAAAATAATGGTAGCTGTGCCTATTACACTCTCAGAATCGAATTGTTTACTGCTGGCTTTTTTACGCAATAAACTTTTTGTAATCATATCTTGTGTAATAGCTTCTTCAAATGGTAAAAAATAGGTTTTGTATTCTGCAATACAATGTAGTTTTTTTACAGATCTTGCTATTTCCCCAATCTGCTTGGAGCATGTTTTATAAGGGAACTCAGTATCGTATTTCCCATCACTTAAGGTAGGGAATATGGTCTCGTAAGTATATTGGTGACAGGAAGACAGAATAAATATCAAAACCAACAATGCAATTGTACTAGATTTCTTCATCAGTAATATTTTAATTAAGTATGGTGGTTTTACTATAATATGGATCAATTTGATTGCATAAAGATAAGAAATTATAAATATACTGAGAGCATCACTTTATAAAATAAACTTTTAACAAGTTCAATAAGCTACATATTCATTAAAAAGCAATATTTAATCGAATACTAACGTATTTATGATCTTTCCCGGTTTGGAATTCTTTTGATTTCCAAAATTGAAGAAATTGAAGTTCAACTCTTCCATAAGAAGCTTCTGCACCTAAATAACCTTGCATTACAAAACGATTCATCTGACCTGGAGGAATAACATACACACTGGTTCTGTTGGTTAAACCACCTTGTAGAGTAGCATCGTAACCAATAAGTATGGTGTTGAAATCAAATACAAAGTTAAATCTTAACTTTTTGTCAATTGGAGTCACCATCCTTTTTCTGTTATATACAGGGTAATCTTTATAAAAGGGAACAAAAATTCCATATCTCATTCCAAATCCCCATTGCAAATTATCACGTAGGCTACCTACTTGAGCACCAGCTTGTATATAGGTCTCAAAGTTTTTTGCTTCAAATAGTGCTTTTTGTATTCTGTATTGATAATCAAGAATATAATCAGCAGCTATTTGATTATGCCAACCTTCTGGTGGAGAGTTGTTTGGTAAAATAGTATGTACAAAGTTCTGAATAAAACCACCACCACTTTTAGGACCTATTAGTCCAATGTTTATCTCAGAATAATGTTTAATTTTATGTAGAGGATCATAAGAAGTAAGGTATTGTCCAATAGTACTATAGGCTGCCCAAGGGCGATCACCTTGAACAATTGTATCTACTTTTGGTTGAAATCCTGTATATAAGTGTTGTACCATCTGTACCCCATAATAATCAATCCCGCTATTTCCATTTGTCACTAAAAGACGAGAAATAGGGGAGAAGGCAAAAATAGAATGTGTATACCCAATAGCTGCTCCATTTGTGTAGTAATAATCAGTGTAATCCCAAAAATCATTATCGAATCTGATGGATAAAAATTGATTTGAGTTCAGGATGGGATAGAAAAGATTCCGATTAATCAATTTGAGCTCATTCTTTTGTTGAAGTAAACTTGTTTCAGAAGGTATAACTATTTCATGAATAGTTGTATTAGTGATCATGTTTAAATTCGAAGTATCTCTGAAGTGGATTTTTTTCTGGGAATAATCAGAAGAATGTATGATTTTTTTTACTTTTTTCTTTTTGGAGGTTAGATGAATGGTATCTGTTTTAGTAAAAAAGAAATCACAAACTTTTTGAAAATCTGTTAGTGTAGTTAAATAAGGTCCATTTTCTGGTGTAAAAACAATAATTGGATTCTCAGAATGTATTTTGGAATAGTTAAACTCTATTGTATCTGCATTTTGTGTAATAAATACCATATAATCTGCAGATGAAGTTATGGTTTTAGGAAATATCTTTTTTCGTGTTGTTATTATGGAATCCATTTTTTGATGATCCCAGTTCTTATCTACAATAACAATTTTTGACAGGTTAAAATATTCTTTGTTTATTGTTTTAATAGGTTTTGCAGGAGTGATATCCTCAGTTTCTGAATCAAAGGTACAAGATCCTAAAAATAATATAAGGATAAGGAAGATGTATCGTATGTAAATTGTATTTAACAAAGTAAATTCTTTAGTGCGCAAATATAAGTTGTTTTACTGAGTAGGCCTTAGGGTCTATAAACAAAAAAAGAGAGTATTCAAACGAATGAATACTCTCTAAATAAAGGAGTGGCGACGACTTACTCTTTCATCCGCCAGCTGGCGGACACACGTACCATCAGCGCTAGTGAGCTTATCCGCCAGCTGGCGGATCAGAAAGGGAAGACATAAGATTTATATTGAATTTGATAGATTTTTAGGGTATAGCCTTATCCCATTTTCTAAAATCAAGTATACAGTCCTATTAAAGTAGACTTAACTAAAGGACATAAAAAAAGCTCATTCAATTTCTTGAACGAGCTTTTTAAATTCTTTAGTGCACCAATATAAGTTGTTTTACTGAGTAGGCTTTAGGGTCTACAAACAAAAAAAGAGAGTATTCAAATGAATGAATACTCTCTGTATAAAGTAGTGGCGACGACTTACTCTTCCACCGTAATGGCAGTACCATCAGCGC
>JAOZUW010000260.1 GCA_029938465.1 Bacteroidales bacterium
ATATGCTCATTTGTAATAGTTGAAAACATAGCTCGGAACCCGTGAGGAGTAAACTGCTCTTTAGGGAAACCCATACTATGAAGAGCCCTCCTCAATGTGTTATCACTCATGGCACTTTGCTTATGAACGAAACTAGGGAAAACATATTTCCCATCACCACTAAAGAGTTGAGCCTCTTTTAAAATCTTTATAGTTGTATCCGTTAAAGGAACAATGTGCTCTTTACCTATCTTTTTCTTATCGGCCGTTGCTTTCATCTTAGAGGCTGGGATAACCCATCTTCTTTTTTCAAAATCCATTTCACTCCATTCAGCGTGTAAAATATTGTAAGGGCGTGAAGCAACATAAGGCATAAACATTAGAGCCAAACGGGTTCCAGCATCACCACCATACTTTTCAACTGTATTGAGTAGTTTATGAATTTCCTTTTCATCTGTAATAGTTGGATATGATTTCTTTATAGGAGTTTTGAGAGCCTCGTTTCTATCTATCCGTTCACAAACATTTTTCTCTATATAATCTTTAGTAAGTGCAAATTTGAAAACTTTATTCAGTTGAGTTAGTAATCTATGAGCACTCTCAATGGCTCCACGGTGTTCTACCCTTTCCACTACTTCCAAAATCTGCTGTTTGGTAATATCTTCAATAGGAATATCTCCTATAAATGGATTAATATTATTTTCAAAAGATAGCTGTAATTTCTTCATGTATTTTTCACTTAGTGTATTTCTCTTTTTCAAACTTTCATTTATCACACTTTTGAGGCTAGTTATTTTTCTTACATTTTCAGCAGTGAGCTTTTTCTTTTCTTCTTTTCGCACTTCTGCTGGATTAATTCCATTTGCTATTTGCTCTCGAAACTCTTCTCTCATTTTTCTAGCTTTTGCCAAAGTTAGTGCTGGATAAACTCCTAGAGCTAATACTTTTTCTTTACCATCAAATCTGTATTTTAATCTCCAGCGTTTAGCTCCTTTGGTTGAAATAATCAAGAATAATCCAGCACCATCAAAGAGCTTGTAATCCTTTTCTCT
>JAOZUW010000221.1:0-1985 GCA_029938465.1 Bacteroidales bacterium
ACAACCATTTGGAAGCCATTAAACACCAAAAAGGTGGAAGCACAAAGTTTCACAAAAGGTTTGTTTTTAGAAATTTGGACAATTCCTTTAAACAAATCGTTTAAATTCGTAAACAGACTACGAAATGTAATCTTGGCTCTATTCTCCATTTTTCCTGGATCAATTCCTTTACAAAACAGGGCAGGTAAAACGCCTAAAAAGATACAAATTGCACCTACAACAACAGAAAGTTGGTGAACACCTATTACTTGTGTTTCAAATATATTGGGGTCTGCAATAAGAACCCAAAACCAAGGTACTATCATCCATGCAATTTGTCCCACTATTTGTGAAAATCCCATTAAGCGGGTGCGTTCGGAATAGTCAGAAGTCATTTCGTAACCCAATCCTATTAAGGGTGTTGAATAGATTGTATTTCCTGCCATATAAACCAATGATAATATAAGGAAATACCAGAAGTTAAACATTTGAGTTTTTTCAGGATCTAATTGCCATAAAATGGCAAACAAAACACCACTTAAAATAGCACCAACAAAAATGTAAGGTCTTCGGCGACCAAATCTTGATTTAGTGTTGTCAGAGATATAGCCCATTATTGGATCAGTAATAGCATCGAAAATGCGAGGAAGTCCACCAAGCAAGCCTGCTAAAAAAGGATCCATACCAAATGCTGTTACTAAAAAGAACATGAAAATACCTAATGCAGCAGGCAATATATTATTCACCAAATTCCCTGCCCCAAAGGCCATTTTTTGTCCGATTGGAACAATATCTTGTGGTGCTGTTTTATAAGTTGCCATAAGTTTTGTTTTATTGGTTTAGTTCTTTTTAGATTATTGCATCACTTTTTTTGGCTTCCTGTCAACAGTATATAAGCCCCAGTGTTTTTCCGCCCCCATCATATCATTTGTTTCTCCTTTCCAATCCTCATCAAAAGCTTCGAACCAAAAAGTGGTGATATTCATTTCTTTAGACCATTGCATAAACTCCTGAAAATACTGTTGCTGTTTTTCTTCGCTGGCTCTTTCGCCAAACTCAGAAGCGATAGATGGCCAACCGGCTTCGGTGATGACAACTCTGGAATTAGGAAGTGTTTTTCTGACTTCCTTATAGTTTTCTATAGAATAGTTTAAGCCATTATTGATATCTTGTCCTTCCCAAACTGGATAAATATGAATAGATACAAAGTCAACAGCTTTAGCTAATTCGGTTCCATGATCGGCCCACCATTTATAATTATCGGCTACAGTCACTAATTGATCTACAGATTCTTTCACTCTATTCACATAGCTAATAATGGTATCTGTTGCTACCCTATGATCGTTCCAATCCACCAAAGCTTCATTTCCCACATTGATGGCTACAACTATATCATTATATGTCTTGCTCAAAACAATTGCTTTCTCAATTTCCAATAGATTTAGTTGCTTGTTTTCCGCTAGTTCTTTCTCTGGAATTGGTTCTGTCAGCCAGCTACAAGTCTCATGATTACTCAATTCTGCTTGCAACCATATGCCCAGCATCACTTTGATATCTATATTATTATCTTTAATCACTTTTAAGATTAATTCTGAATTTTCACCACTATCATAGACTCTAATAAGATGGAAGCCCTGTTCTTTTGTGATAATATTCAAATCTTCGAGTACTTCTTCGTAACTTGGGTTTTTGGCGCCATCACCTCTATCTGGGTGTTGTCCACTTCTAAAGCCCGAATAGCAAATTGCTTTAGAAGTTCCCATTAAGAGTGCTTCTGTAGTTTGTTTAATTATTTTAGTTGAGTGTTTTGAATCGCTCATGGTTTGTTCGCTTTTTTTATGATTAGTCTTACATGAAAATATTGCTAATAAGCTGATTAATAAAATGATTTGTATTCTCATGATTCCTCCTATTGTTGCTAATTTCATATTCTTGTTTTTACTGATTCGCTGAATCGGATTTGTAATCCGATTACGAATTCTTTTGATTTATATGCGGATTACAAA
>JAOZUW010000221.1:2085-3348 GCA_029938465.1 Bacteroidales bacterium
CGCATGAGCTTAAGTTTTAGCCTATGTTTTTTATCTTTAATATTTCAATTTTTCATCGGTATCCCATAGTCCCCAAAAAGGGCCCACATCACCTTCAGAATCTATCTTCCAAGATTCATCAAAAGATGAGAAATAGAACATCTCTATATCATCCTCTTTCGACCACATTTGAGCATTCAGAAAATAGGTTAATGCATTTAGTTTAGATGGTTGAGCTCCATGAAGCTTTTCTCCTTGATTAGGCCAACCTGTTTCGGTGATGATTACTTTTTTACCATTAGCTGCTTTTTTCGCTCTTGCATACATATCCTTCATATACAGTAGCGCATAATCTATGCTACAGCCTTCCCAAAACGGATAGCAGTTGGCTAAGATCACATCACAAGCCTCGGTTATTTTTGGGTGGTTTTCAAACTCATAATAAGCATCAACATATCCTACTTGAATGAATGGAATTTCTTTTTTCACTCTGGTGATATATTGCAATAATTCTTCTTCGGTTAAATCACCACGATAAAGCACTTCATTGCCTACTACAGCTATATCTACATGTCCATCTTTGGCCATTTGTATCAGCTTAGTAATTTCCAACTCATTTACTTCTTTGTCTTTACCCAACCATGCACCAACAAGTGTTTTAAGACCATATTCATGAGCAATTTCAGGTATCATTTCATTTCCTTCGGTGCAAGAAAATGACCGGATCCACTTTGTATGAGGTTGGATAATTTTCATTCTCCTACGAATTTGATTTTCGCTTAGTTGATCTCCAGGTTTTTGACTATTTACGTAAGGACTAAAGCACAAACCATGCATGGGGTCTTTTAAGGACTCATGAAAGAGGGCGTTAATTTCTTCTTCCGTTTTATTTAAGGCATTAAAACCTGTTAAAGCCCATATTTTTTTTCTGTTAAATGACATGCTATTTCTTTAAAAATTCACTTCTATTAATTTTATATCACCGGTTCTTTTAAATATTTTCTGGCTATCTTCTTTGTTCAAAGCATTGGTATTCATTAATTTCTCTTGACCATTATTAAATATGATTTTTATCTTTTGCTCCTTATTAAAGCTGTAAACAATGGGCACCTGACAGAATGTAAAACCAATTTGGTTTTTGCTCAATTCAATATTATTCGTCTCGCCTTGAACAGATATATATTCAAAGTTTTGTTGTTTATCTAGTATTTCTTCATCGTTTAATAAAGAAGGGTTAAAAACCATTTCACCATCTTTAATCAGAACTCCCATTTCACCAATTCT
>JAOZUW010000222.1 GCA_029938465.1 Bacteroidales bacterium
AGCTGTAGAGCTACCCGAACCTTTTCCGCTATTCTGGAGCATCAGAGGTATTAAACTTGATGAACGTGGCTTTTTTAAGCTTGCAGAAAGAGCCATTGAACAATTGATAAAAAGATACCCAGAGGATCATATTAATGTCATAAATTTAGCTTTACTGTTTAGAGCTTATGACATAGAGCATGCTATTCATATCTTAAATGATGCTAGCATAAAGTTTAAAGAACCTACCGAGCAAGCCCTTATATTATTTATCAAAGGTCTTTATGAGATGCAGAATAAAAAATTCCAGATAGGTTATCTTAACTTTGAAAAAGCCATTAAACTAGGCAAAAAAGAAGTAAACAACCCTTTGGTTCAAGCTGAACTGGCACAATTTTCACATCCTGTTTTAGATAAACTCCTTGAGAATCATCATATTAAATAGTATTTTGAAACAACACTCAATTATAGAAAAATCACCAACAAATGAAAGATAGTATCAGCTTGTTTTTTAAAGGAATAGCCATGGGAGCAGCCAATGTAATACCTGGCGTATCAGGAGGGACTATTGCGCTTATCACAGGCATTTTTGAGCGTCTTATAAATGCCATTAAATCCTTTGATATTACAGCTATTCGACTTCTTTTATCTGGAAAAATTAAAGAATTAATTGTCTATATAGATTTATATTTTCTATTGGCTCTTTTTGCTGGAATTGGGCTTTCTATCATTAGTGTGGCTAAGCTTTTTGCCTATCTTTTTGCTTTTTATCCCGTATATATCTGGTCATTTTTCTTTGGCTTAATCTTAGCATCGGTGTTTTTTGTAGGCAAAACTGTTGACAAATGGAATCTTAGCGTTATCATATCTTTCATCATAGGAACAGCTATTGCCATCAGCATTACACAAATGACACCTGCAACACAAAACGATAATATCTTATATTTAATGATATGTGGAGCTATAGCAGCCTGTAGCATGATACTACCTGGATTATCGGGTTCTTTTGTACTCATTCTAATGGGGAACTACCAATTGGTAATGATTGATGCAGTAAATGACTTACGATTAGATATTTTACTTCCTGTAGTTTTGGGTGCAGTTATAGGTCTCCTTGGTTTTTCATATATCCTCTCTTGGGTGTTTAAAAAATATAAAAATCAAACTATCAGCACTTTAACAGGATTTATATTAGGATCATTGGGTATTATTTGGCCTTGGAAGAATGCAATTATTGAATATCTTGGTGAGAAAGAAAAAGTTATGGGCTATTCCTATTTTTTTCCTCAGCTAAATATGGAGTTTATGATAGCCATTATAATTATGATATTTGGTGTGGTAAGTATCTGGCTTATGGAAAACAATGCGAAAAAAATAAGAGATACAGACTAAATGCCCACATCAGCTTGTTAACATCTCCACATACTTAGTGCTACTACTCTAAAATAAATCTGTATTTTTATCCATCACTAAAAAAAACCCAAGCAACCCGCAATACTTCTGCACTGACCATGTTATAGTAACTATATAGTACTCTAAAAAGAAAGATAGTGACATTTAGATTGGTGATACTTGTGTTTGCTCTTCTGTTTTTAAATGAAAATTTAAAGGCACAAGAAGCTGCTGGTTTGGTTCATTCAAATTATGCGGGCACCAATGTATTGTGGTTTAACCCTGCCGGAATGCACCATCAAAAAGACTGGTTATCCGTTAATATTTTTACTGGCGATTTGTTTTTTTCCAATGATTATGGTTATATGACCAAAGAATCCTTTAGTATTCCTAAGCTACTTACCGGAAATCTTAATATAACTATGCACCAGACATACAGTATTAATGAACAACCATTTTATATTTATGATAATAACCACAACACTCGTCACGATGTGGATTTAAAATTCCAGGGGCCTAGCATTATGTTTGTAATGAATCAACATGCCTTTGCCCTTTTTAGTGGAGGTCGATCCATAATACACACACGCAACATCACTCCAGAACTTGGCAACTTCATCTATTATGGTTTTGATTATATTCCACAGCATAACGAGGTTTATCAACTCGAAGATTATAATTCAAGCACTCTTAGTTGGGGAGAAATTGGAATCAGTTATGCCTATCAATGGAATAGAAAGTTATTTAGCAATTGGAATTTTGGGGTCAGTTTAAAAATGCTTTATGGCGTAGGCGGTTCTTATCTACATGTTGACAATGTAAATTATAATATCTCAAACGATACTACTCTAGAGTTAGTTGATTTAAATGCTACACTTGCCTATTCGATACCCATGGATTATGCTACTAATGAATTTCCTGTAGATCCATTTATTAATGGTAAAGGCTGGTCGTTTGATGTTGGTGTTGAATATCAAAGACTACTAAACAGACAAGCCAAATACGAGCCCACAACAGCGTGTAGCCAAAAGCATTATAATTACAAATTTCGTGTAGGTTTAAGTTTAATGGATTTTGGCCTAGTCACCTTTAATAGCAATGCTCAATTGCACAATTACAGCAACATATCTTATGTTTGGGAAGAAATAGATACTCTTGAATATCAAAACTGGGAACATCTGACTAATGAAATAAGTACCAGATTTTATGGCGACCCTAATGCTTCATTACAAGAAACCTCCTTTAAGATGTGGCTCCCCTCTTCACTCAATGGCAGTTTCGATTATAATTTTGAAAATAATATTTATATCAATAGCTCTTTTGTTCTTAATCTTCCAATAAATGGTAATTATATGCGCAAACCTTCTGTTTTTTCAATTACACCACGTTACGAAACTCGAAATTTTGAAGCTAGCATACCCTTGAGTTTATATCGAGGGAAATATCCTCGTGTAGGTCTGGCACTTCGTTTATATTATTTCACCGTTGGTAGTGATTATTTTACATCTCTTTTAGGTATTCAGGATTTTAATGGCATGGACTTTTATTTCTCTATAAAAGTAAATATTGAAAAAGGAAGCTGTACCAGAAGAAATACAATAAACCCTTGTGGTGATGCTTTTAAAAAATTCCCATGGTCGAAATAAATAGCTATTATCATCAAATTGCATTCTCCAAGTTAGGGTTAATTCTTATTTTGATGTGCTGAGGAGATTATTGAATTTATAATACCTTTGAGCAAATTGTGCCTTCTTTGTGCATCTCCGTGTTATAGCCCTGCCTCGCCATCCCTATCAGGAAGAAATCCGGCAGGCAGCTATTGCACAAAGAACTACAAAGAAGACACAGAGTTTCACAAAGAAAAAAAATTATTATGATTGAAAATGAAATATCAAAAAAGATCATCGTGCCTGAGCCATTTAATGATGTTCATACAGCTCAGGTTCTAACCTATCTAAGATTGGGTAAATA
>JAOZUW010000094.1 GCA_029938465.1 Bacteroidales bacterium
GGCTAAATCTAGTTTATTCAGATGGCAATAGTTTATACCCATATTGATGTAGGTATTGCTTAAATAACGTTTGCCATTAAACTTCTCTAGTTTATCTATGCTCCAGTCGTAATAAGAATTTGATTTTTCGTATTCTTCTTTGAGTTGATATAAATGACCCATGCAATTGTATATGATAGATGCATTATCTTTATAATCTAAATCCTTAGCAATATTAAGTGCTTGATTATAATAGTATAGTGCAGAATCATATTCTTTTTGATACATATAAACTTCACCAATATTACTAAGATCGTAATTCATGCCTTTTCTATTGTTGTTCTTACGTTCCACAGCCAGAGCCTCTTTAAAATAGGGTAAGGCTTTTTCGTATTGCTCAATATTAACAAACACATTGCCAATACCATTTAAAGCTACAGCAATACTTTTGTCATTTTTAATAAGCCTGCTTAATCGCAAGGCTTCTAGGTAGTTATCCATAGCCTTGCGCTCGTAATTCATTCTTCGCAACGAAACACCCAAACTATTTAAACATTTTATAAGACCAAAAGTATCGGTAGTTTGTTTATAATATTCTAAGGATAGTAAATGATAGTCCACCGATTTTTGATAATCTAAGGCATATCTATAGTTTAATCCCTTTTTATTATATCCTTCGGCTATTCCTAGTTTATAGTTTAATCTTTTTGCTTGGTTTATTGCAGAGTCTAAAATATCATTTCGAATAGGGCGTGATCGTATTGATTTTTTGTAAATTTTCAGTAGAATATCCACCCTAGTACTATCAGATAATTCTTCCTGAGCCTGATGAAATAGAAAATTTAAGGTTTCGCTATTGGGATTTGATTTTAATATTTCAAGAAAATGACTAGTGTCTACATGTTTGCTTCTTGTATTTTTTGAACAAGAAGAAAATTGCAAGAAAAATGCTGTAAAAAACAGCAAAATAATAATCTTGAAGAGGTTGTTTCTTTTTATAAATTTAGCAGTCACGTTTGAAGTGTTTTTCTGATTGCAAATTTAGCAAAAAATAATAGTGATAATAATAAAGAATAAAAAATCTCTCTTGAAAAAGCCAGTCAAACCTTTAAATCCTATCGCGAGCGTCTTTTAAAACATTAAACAAAAATTCACGTGCTCTAAATAATTGAGCTTTAACGGTTCCAAGTGGTAAGTCAAGCTCTTGAGAGATCTCATCATAAGAAAACTCCTTAAAATAGCGTAATTCAATAAGGGTTCGGTAGTGTGGCTTAAGTTTTTCTACAACGCCTCGCATGAGCTCTATTTTTTGTTCTTTAATAATAGATTCTTCTGGATCGAGGCCATGATATTCTATATTTTGTGATAAGTTAGGGCCATCCTCTTTAGCAGAATAAGATTTATCAATACTTAGGGTTCTTTGTTTCTTTTTTCTAATAAAATCGATGGCATTATTGGTGGCAATTTTAAACAACCAGGTGCTAAAAGCGTATTTTGGCGAATAGTTTTTAATATTTTTAAAAGCTTTACTAAAGGCTTCTATAGTTAAATCTTCAGCATCAGTAGCATTATTTGTCATCTTTAGCAGCATGAAATACAAACTATCTTTATAGTTTTTCATTAAATCAGCATAGGCATCCTGACTGCCTTTTATAGCAGCCAAAACCAACTCGTAGTCACGTTGTGCTTTATGTGTTAATTTGTTTGTTACTTCCATTTACTTCTCTTAAATAGAGTGTTGACAACAACTAATATACTATTCAGTAAAAATATAAATAATTCTAGTATTGGCGAAATTAAAAATAATTTTTTTTCTTTTAGCTTATTCATGGCAGTTTTCTGAATAATATAGAAACTAACTAAACGAAATGCTAGCATACCTAGAATGTAATAAAATAAAAAACCACTTATCATTTGCCAAATAAAAAGCCCGTAAAATACTAATAAGGATAAAGGGTAAAGACTTAATAAAAATTGATGTTTCTTTTTGTAGAGTTTTCCTGCAGATAGATGTCGGCGTTTTTGAGCTATCCACTGCGAAAAAGTAGTTTTAGGTTCACTATATGTAAAACTGTCAGGATGAATGCAAACTTTTACATTTTTAGGAGTAGCTGTTTCGTTTACAAATAAATCGTCATCGCCAGAGGCCACTTTATAATGTGAAATAAATCCATTGTTTTTATAAAAAAGTGATTTACGGTATGCCAAATTCCTACCTACACCCATATAGGGCATTTTTGCTAAAGCAAAGGATATATATTGTAAAGCTGTGAAGTAGGAATAAAAGCGGATAAGGGTATTCAATAAGCCTTTCTTTGGTTGATAGGGTCCATATCCTAATATTATTTGTGTTTCGTTGTCAAATCCTTGTTGCATATTCCGAATCCAGTTTTTACTGTTAGCCATACAATCGGCATCGGTGAGCAAAAGGATATCGTTTTTGGCAGATTTGATACCTATGGATAATGGGAATTTTTTTCCAGGATAAAAACTCACACTATGACTCATATTCACCACTTTTAAATGCTCATACTGCTTCGACAGAATTTTTAGTAAATCATCAGTCTCGTCGCTAGAGTGATCGTTAACTAAAATCACTTCATATTCTGGGTAATCTTGAGTTAAAATTTGAGGCAAATATCGCTTGAGGTTATAATAATCATCACGAGATGTTATCACAACTGAAACAGGTTTTTCTATGCGCTTATCTACTTTAGCTTTATAAAATGATAAACGTGCAAAGACACCCCAAATAAAGATAATTTGAATAAATAGAGCCAATGAAAAAATGGCAAATAAGAGTATGTCGATATTGTAAAAATTGATCATTTAGTGATGTCTGTTCCTTTGGCAAAGTTATGAAATGAAATACAAGGATTCATTGAATAAATGATTAATTACTAAATTCTTTTTGTTGATAACCATTCATTAGTGCAGCTTAAATGCGTTCGTATTTAATTGTTGATTTGAAGTGTCTTGTCCTAGTTTTAATTTAAGCTTAATAAGTTGTTTGTTTTTCTATTTATCCTAAAATTTTCTGTATTTTTGCAAAACCAAATAAACAAAAGAATTTATCATGGATAACTTATTAAAAAGAGATGCTTTACGTTATCATTCACAAGGTAAAGCTGGAAAAATTGAAGTACGACCTACTAAACCCCATAGCACACAAAGAGATTTATCTCTTGCCTATTCACCGGGAGTGGCTGAACCTTGTTTAGAGATTGAAAAAAATCCGGAAACGGCTTATATTTACACTGCCAAAAGTAATTTGGTTGCTGTAATATCAAATGGTACTGCGGTGCTAGGTTTAGGTAATATCGGCCCTTTGGCCGGAAAACCTGTAATGGAAGGTAAAGGCCTATTGTTTAAAATATATGCCGATCTTGATGTATTTGATATAGAGGTAGATACGGAGGATGTGGATAAGTTTGTGGAAACTGTAAAAATGATTTCACCTACATTTGGAGGGATTAATTTAGAAGATATTAAAGCTCCCGAGTGTTTTGAAATAGAAACCAGACTTAAAGCGGAATTGGATATACCTGTGATGCATGACGATCAGCATGGTACAGCCATGATTTCTTCTGCAGGATTATTAAATGCCTTAGAGGTTATAGAAAAAAAGATAGAGAATATAAAAGTAGTGATTAATGGTGCCGGAGCTGCTGCTGTTAGTTGTGGTAGATTATATAAACGCTTAGGCGTTAAAAAAGAAAATATAGTGATGTTGGATAGTCGTGGTGTTATTCGCCACGATCGTGAAAACTTAAATTCACAAAAAAGGGAGTTTGCAACACAGCGTGATATTTATTCTTTAACAGATGCAGCCAAAGATGCTGATATGTTTTTAGGTCTTTCAGTAGCTGATGTTTTTACAGCAGAAATGTTGAAAAGCATGAACGATAAACCGATTGTTTTTGCTTTGGCTAATCCTAATTCTGAAATAGATTATGAATTGGCTATGGCTACTCGTGATGATGTGATTATGGCAACAGGACGAAGTGATTATCCTAATCAAATAAACAATGTTTTAGGTTTCCCATATATTTTTCGTGGTGCTTTAGATGTTCGTGCTACCGATATTAATGAAGAAATGAAAGTAGCAGCCGTATATGCTATTGCAGAATTAACAAAAGAACCAGTTCCCGAAGAGGTAAATGTCACATTTTCTTGTGGTGGAAACTTAACTTTTGGGCCTGAATATTTAGTACCAAAACCTACCGATCCTCGTCTTTTAGAGACTATTGCACCAGCGGTGGCAAAAGCAGCTATCAAATCGGGAGTAGCCCGAAAAACTATTCGTAATTGGGGCGCCTATGTTGAAAATTTACGTAAAAGATTGGGTATGGGAGATCCATTATTACGAAAACTAAAAGCCCAAGCTAAAAAAACGAAAAAGAAAATTGTTTTAGCTGAAGCTAATAACTATAAAATGCTTAAAGCAGCTGAGATTGTTATTAATGAAAATATTGCAGAACCTATCTTGTTGGGTGATGAAGAGAGTATAAGAGCGGTTATAGAAGAGAATAATTTAGAATTACCTGATATAGAAATCATCAATCCTAAAGATGAGAAATTCAAATCATTTGTAAATACTTTTGCTGAAGATTATTATCAAAGTAGACAAAGGCGTGGAGCTACCTTACACAAAGCCAAACAGCTTATGGAACATCGTTCCTATTTTGCTCCGGCTATGGTGAAGGCAGGATTAGCAGATTGTTTGTTGGCTGGTCTCGACCGCTCTTATCCCGATACCATTAAACCTGCTTTACGAATAGTAGGAAAAGAAGATCCCGAATCTCTGGTTATGGGAATGTATATTGTACTTACCAAAGATGGGCCTTATTTTTTAGCCGATACTACAGTAAATAAAAACCCAAGTACAGAGCAGATAATTGAGATTACATTGCAAACTGCTGAAGCAGTGAAAAATCTTAATATTGAACCTCATATTGCTTTATTGTCCTATTCTAATTTTGGATCAAGTGATGGGTCTTCTCCTTCAAAAATGAAAGATGCAGCCAGTTACTTACATGTAGTACATCCTGATTTGATAGTGGATGGAGAACTACAGGCTAATTTTGCTTTAAATGATGAATTATTATCTCAACGTTTCCCTTTTAGTAAATTGGTGGGTAAAAAAGTGAATACCCTTATATTTCCTGATTTATCTTCTGGAAATATTGCTTACAAACTAATACAATCTATGGGTAATGCTAAATTGATTGGCCCTATTCTTACTGGACTTAGCAAACCTGTTCATATTTTGCAGCTAGGAAGCTCAGTGGAGGAAATAGTGGATATGATGATTGTTGCAGTGAATGATGCCATAAAACGAGGTTAATAATAACTATTAATGAGATATAATAAGCAGGATTTGTAATCCTGCTTATTATAAAAGATCTTTAAGATACTTCTCTACAATGTCCCAATTATCATCATGAGGAGCATGACCGCAGTTTTCTAATAAATGAGTTTGAGCAGTAGCGCAGTTTTTTTTAATAATGTGTAATTGTTCTGGATTTCCATATTCATCTTTATCACCTTGTATG
Source organism: Bacteroidales bacterium (assembly GCA_029938465.1). Taxonomy (GTDB): domain Bacteria; phylum Bacteroidota; class Bacteroidia; order Bacteroidales; family UBA12170; genus UBA12170. The sequence continues at coordinate 5,535 of JAOZUW010000094.1, forward strand.
GCGATAACAGGGCATTTAATGTTTTGAAGTTGCAATACCATATTCCATTGGTGATATTTAGGGTTCAGCCAGGTGTCGGCCCAGTGATAAAACATCCAGTCTGTTTTTTCTTTATGGTATTTCTCCAATGGTTTTTTTAAAGTTCGCTCATATATGCTGCGGACTCTTGCAATCCCTTTTCTACTAATATCCTCTATAATTACATGAGCAGCTTCGCTAAAAACAAAATGACATCTTTTGGGGTTATTTGCAGCAAATAATAAGGCAATACTCCCGCCATCGCTATGACCAAATAAAGCACAGTTTTCAATGCTTAAAGCGTTTAAAAGTTGAGGTAAAATATAGTCAGCTTCATAAGAAAGGTAATCTTCCGGGTAATCGTTGGTAATAACTCCTGATTTGCCATAACCACTGCGATCATAAACCAAAACATTACAACCTGAGTTCAATTAAAATTTAGCTCACAGTTTCAGGTAATTAGCTCATAGACAACTCAAATTTTTGAAGGACTATCGGGATAATTCGATGAAATTTGAGGAAGTTTATGGGCTAATTATCGAAATCCACAAGTGGAAAAGCCAATAGTACATCATTTTTGAACCGAGCATGATAAATCCTTATACATACAGAAATCATTAAGTTGCGAACTGCATTCGTCAGAAATATTCGAATTATTAACGAATGAAATAAAAATCATTTGATATAACCCGCTATAACTTCATTATTTTCAGTCCCAAACCTAATGCACCATTGGCTTTCTGTGTGGATAACTTTTAATCGAATTCAGGTTTATAGGATATTTTATGAAAGATCTTTTCAGGAATATCTTTCCATTGTGCTACTGAACCTAATCCTTCGTGTAGTAAAACTATTGTTTTGGAATTTTGTTTTTGAAGGTAGTACTCATAATAAATACGCTGCGAACCAATAGATTTATAGCCTTTTTGAATCTCCATACTTCTTAATGAGTAGTTTATATTCCCGAAGTATTTAAATTTCCTAAGCTAATAGTCATTAATCGTTCGTCTTCGTTTTCAGAATCCGAATGAATGGTGAGGCTGACTTGTAAATGAAGATTGTAAATGTTTAAATTAACCTCTTTAGATTGAATTTGTCCAATTTTTAATATATCAGAGTTGATAATACCATTTAATCTTGTTTTCTCTTCCGAAACAATTTCATTTTTGCCACTTTCTATGGGTTGATTATTGTAATTCTGAAAATCGTAAATATTGGCAATATCATGAATAGTATATACTTGCAGATTTTCTATTCCATCAATATTGGTTAAAAACCAATTGAATGATTTTTCATCTAACAAGCAACGATTCAGATTGTCTTTATTAAGTATGCGCGCATTATTGATAATAGCTGAACCATAAAAATTATTATCAAAATGAAATAGAGTATCATAAGTTATAGCATAACGTAAGCTAATGCTACCAATAAACTTCCGTAAACGAGGAAAAAGATGAAAAGAATTATAGGAACGAACTACTACTTCAAAGTTTATCGCAAAAAAAGTAGCATGCAAAGGTGTTTCTAAAATAAGAAAACCACCATCACCTGTTGAAATAAAAGAGTTCTCTATAATCTCTTTGGTATAGTTTTGAAATACAAATTCATTGGATTCTAAACATAGCCGAATGGTTTTTTCAAAGAAAATTTTAAAAATAGCAGGAATAAGAGTTTGCTCCAAATGCTTAAACATTCCATAGCGATATATATCAATTCCTAAAACAGCCCTATTGGTAAATGATTTAGTATCTACATAAGTAGAAATTTTGTTGTGAAGCTCCTGATTGTCAGGGATAATATTCACTTTTTCGTAGTTAGACTCGATATCATATTCTCTAAGAATGTTTAAGATTTTCTCAAAATCAAGCTTTTTTAGTGGTTTTTTCATCTGTATTATTTTTCCGCAACAAATTTAGCACAGATTTTTAAACTTAGCTAATAAATGAATAAGGATTGTATTTTTTTTTCAACTTTGTATATCAAGTTTTTTTTTAGCTTTGGGAATTAATTTACTAATGGATTTATTGTCATTAAAAATCATTTACCAACATGAATAATTTAATAAAACTGATCCTTTTTTCAGTGCTTATTTTCGCAATTTCTTGTTCAACTGAGAAATCTTCAAAAGTAGATAAAGTAAATCCATTTATTGGAACAGGAGGCCATGGTCACACCTATCCCGGTGCAAGCAGTCCTTTTGGAATGGTGCAATTGAGCCCCGATACTCGCCTTGATGGATGGGATGGCTGTTCTGCTTATCATTATTCTGATTCTGTAGTTTATGGTTTTAGTCACACCCATTTAAGTGGAACGGGAGTATCTGATTATGCCGATGTTTTATTGATGCCCACAACTGGAGATCTAAAACTGAATAAGCTTGATTTTGCTTCTTTTTTTAGTCATAAAAATGAAATAGCTTCGCCTGGGTATTATGCGACAAAGCTTAATGATTATAATATTCTTGTGGAACTAACAGCTACTCCCAGGGTTGGTTTTCATAAATATATTTTTCCAAAAACTGAGAATGCGCATATCGTTATAGATTTAAAACATAGAGACATGGTTTTAGATGCTAGTATTGCCATTGTAGGAGATAGAGAAATAGAAGGAAAAAGAATTTCGAAAGCTTGGGCCGAAGAGCAACATGTTTATTTTGTGGCTCAATTCTCAAAGCCTTTTAAGGTATATGGAATAGCTATAAATGATAAAATAGTTCAGGATGTAAGCAGGGCAGAGGGTAAAAACATCAAAGGTTTTGTGTCTTTTACTACCAAAGATAATGAAGAAATACTGGTTAAGGTTGGAATTTCAGCTGTGAGTATTCAAAATGCTCGAAAAAACCTGGAAGCTGAAATCCCCCAATGGGATTTTAAACAAGTAAAAGAGCAAGTGCGTCAATCTTGGGAAAAAGAATTGGGTAAAATCAATATTAAAGGAGGTACAGCAGAGCAGCAAACTGTTTTTTATACGGCTTTATACCACAGTATGCTGGCACCCAACATTTACAATGATGTGGATGGAAAATACAGAGGAAGAGATTTGAAAATTCATCAAACAGAGGGATTCGATTATTATACCGTATTCTCTCTTTGGGATACCTATCGTGCTACTCATCCTTTGTATACTATAATTGACAGAAAAAGAACCAATGATTTTATTCAAACTTTTATAAAGCAATACGAACAAGGAGGAATGCTTCCCGTTTGGGAACTCTCGGCAAACGAAACGGGTTGTATGATTGGGTATCACTCTGTTCCTGTCATTACAGATGCTTATATGAAGGGTATTAGAGATTATGATGTAGAAAAAGCTTTTGAGGCTATGCTGAATAGTGCCAAGCAAGATCATTTAGGCTTGGAGTATTATAAAAAGAAAGGATATATTCCTGCCGATAAAGAAGCTGAATCGGTTTCAAAAACATTGGAATATGCTTACGATGACTGGTGTATAGCCCAAATGGCTAAAGACTTAAATAAAGAGGCCGAATATGAAAGCTTTATCCAGAGAGCTCAGAATTATAAAAACCTTTACGATCCCTCAACAGCTTTTATGCGTGCTAAATATAACGACAGTTGGGACATTCCTTTTGACCCAAGAGAAGTAAATTTCAATTTTACAGAGGCCAATTCTTGGCAGTATAGTTTTTATGTTCCTCAAGATATCACTGGTTTAATAAAGCTACATGGAGGCAAAGAACAACTAGAAACTAAATTGGATGGTTTATTTACAGAGAATTCAGAAACTACAGGTAGACAGCAAAGTGATATAACTGGTCTTATTGGCCAATATGCTCATGGTAATGAGCCTAGTCATCATATGGCGTATTTATATAATTACTTGAATAAACCATGGAAAACCCAAAAAATGATTAGTCAAATATTAGAAGAAATGTATTCCAATCAGCCTGATGGTTTGAGTGGTAATGAAGATTGCGGACAAATGTCGTCATGGTATGTGCTAAGTGCTATGGGTTTTTATCCGGTAACTCCTGCCTCAAATATATATGCTATAGGCACTCCTTTATTCTCAGAAGCTAAGATAAACCTGGAAAATGGAAAACAATTTGTGATAAAAGCCAATCATGTGAATGAGGAGAATATTTATATTCAATCGGCTAAACTTAATGGAGAAACTTATACAAAATCATATTTATCTCATACTACCCTAATGGATGGGGGAGAGTTGGAATTTGAGATGGGATCGCAACCCAATAAAAATTGGGGGGTAGCCGAAGTGGATATTCCTGTTTCAAGCATACAAGATTCTCCTATTATGCCTGTTCCATTTATTGAGGCAAAAAAAACATTTATTGGCTCACAAATGGTATCTCTTGGAAGCATTATTGATGGAGTGGAAATACATTATACTTTGGATGGTACCGAACCCAATATGCAATCACCCGTTTTTACTCAGGCATTTAGCATTAACAAAACAACAGTGATAAAAGCTTTTGCACATAATAAAGAGTTAGGTAGCAGCGATCATATTGATGCTCAATTCTTTGCCGTTCCCAAAGGAAGATCTGTTCAATATTTCATTAATGGTGTTCCCATCAATAATGATTCGGAAAAACGACCCTATAGTCCGCAATATACAGCTGGAGGTGATATGGGGCTTATTGACCTGATAAAAGGAAGTGCAGATTTTAAAACAGGCGAATGGCAAGGTTTCGAAGGGATAGATATGGAAGTGGTTGTAGACTTAGGTAAGAAACAAAGAATCAAATATTTAAGTACCGGTTGTCAGCAAGACTCAAAATCTTGGATATTAATGCCGGTAGAGGTGAAATATTTTACTTCTAATGATGGAGTATTCTTTAAGCCATTAGCTACTGTTAAAAACGATGTAGATCCACGAAAGCAAGGTGGAATCATTAAGAATTTTGAAGTAAATGTAAATACCAGAACTCGTTATATTAAAGTTATAGCTAAGAATATGGGGAAATTACCCGATTGGCATTTAGGTTATGAGTTAGATGGTAAAGTATGGATTTTTATCGATGAAATTGAAATAAAGTAAGAGATGGAGAACAATCAAACGAATTATAATAAAGCATTCTTAGTATTAACTTCATTGTTTTTTATGTGGGGTTTTATTACGGTAATGAATGACATATTGGTCAACACTTTTCAAGGGATATTTGATTTAACTCCTACGAAAAGATCCTTGGTGCAAATGGCCTTTTTTGGAGCTTTCTTTTTTGTTTCACTTATTTATTTTTTAATTAGTTCCATTACTGGAAAAGATCCTATAAATAAGATTGGATATAAAAATGGCATGATGATTAGTTTGTTTGTGGCAGGAGCCGGTTGTATGAGTTTCTATCCTGCTGCACAAATGAATTCCTACGAAGCTTTTTTAGCTGCTTTATTTTTGCTGGCCACAGGTGTTACTATGCTTCAAATATGTTCCAATCCTTATGCTGCCATTCTTGGAGATCCAAAAACATCCTCCAGTAGACTGAATTTGGCTCAGGGATTTAATTCTCTCGGTACAACATTAGGTCCTTTGATTGGGGTAATTCTAATATATCAAATATTCTCCAGTGGGCAGCAAGATGTGGAATCAGTAGGGAAAACATATCTGCTTTATGGTTTTGTTTTTATTCTTTTGGGTATCATGATCAAATTTGCCAATCTCCCTGCTTTTGTTAATAATGAAAAGATTGAACCGGGAATAGGAGTTCTAAAAAACAGGCATTTACTACTAGGTGTCATTGCTATTTTCTTTTATGTGGGTTCAGAAGTATCGGTAGGAACATGGTTGGTGGAGTTTTTAAAGTCTAATGAAATTATGGGAATGGGCGAAGAAGACGCCTCCTATTTTTTATCCTATTTTTGGGGTGGATTAATGATTGGTAGGCTCATGGCTAGCCAATCTTTAGACGAAAGTAAAAAAGCAACTCAGAAATACCTTTCTATGTTACTCATTGCTTTTGGTGTATTTGGATTTATTTATTTGGCCACAGCCATTAAGATTGAAGATGGCGTATTCCGTTTT
>JAOZUW010000095.1 GCA_029938465.1 Bacteroidales bacterium
TTTCTGTTTTTCTCTTGATGCAAAATCAAATCTTTCCAGCGTTTGTAAATCAACTATTTGAAAAGAATGACGTTCTCCATTCTCCCATGTTCCTGGTGCAATAAAACCACCAATTACATCACCTTTTCTTTGCATTTCTTGGGCTAGCTTCTCGCACATTTGTGTTTTACCTTCACCCTGTTTTCCACTAATAATAATGATTTGTTGCATAGATTTACAAAAGTAAACTATTCCTATAAAACACAATTGGAAAATTTTTTGTATATTTGAAGTCAACTTTTTTATTTGAGGGGGGTCTTATCATTATTATTTGATAAATAAGTTAAGATGATAAAATCCTTTTTCGAAGATTTTTTAAATCTTATTTACCCGCGAACATGCGCAGCCTGTGGAAACACTTTGTTTCGACACGAGGAGGTTTTGTGCTCTCATTGTATCATTCATCTTCCAAAAACTTTTTATCATTCTGACGAAGAAAATCCATTATTTATGCTTTTTTGGGGCAAAATTCCTTTGGAAATGATAGCTGCATTTTATTTTTATAATAAAGGAAGCAAAGTGCAAAATCTAATTCATCAATTAAAATATAAAAATCGTCCTGATATTGGAATTTTTCTTGGAAAAAGATATGGAAACTATTTAAAGAAAAGTGCTCAGTTTTTTTCTATTGATCTTATTATTCCAGTACCATTGCATCACAAAAAAATGAAATCCCGTGGATATAATCAGGCCGAAATGTTTGCTCAAGGTTTATCGGCAACCATGGATATTCCTTACAACACAACAATATTGGTTCGCAGCACTGCTACCGAAACACAAACAAAAAAAAGTAAAGAAGAACGTTGGGAAAATGTAAAAGGGAAATTCACTATAGCCAATGAAGAGCTTTTAAAAGGTAAACATATTCTTTTGGTTGATGATGTTATCACTACTGGCTCCACTATGGAAGCCTGTGCTCAAACTCTTTTATCAGTAGAAGGTGTGGGAGTAAGCTTTGCAAGTATTGCAGTAGCACATCAATAAATAATAATTGTTTTCGAGATCTTCTAATTTAAATTCTTACTAATGGCATCCAAAAGCTGAGAATGATAATCATCAGTATATTCCCAAAACATCACACCACCCAATCCGGCTTCTTTCAAATATTCTATTTTTAATTGAATGGATCTGGGGTTTTCGTAGGAGATAAAAACAAGAGAATCCGCATTCCAAAGGTATGGAGCTTGGGCGCTAGAATCCCAAAAAGCATGATAGCCTTTTTCACTGGTATAATTTTGTATAATATTTCTATAAAAGGCTATCATTCCCACCGTTTTTGCTGGCTGAAAAAGACCATTATTATCACTATTTACGCCCTCCCATTTCCTTCCATAAAAAGCCAAGCCCAAATTAATCTTCTCAATGGGTACACCAGCATCTACATGCCCCTGCACAGAACTTATTGCACTTTTTATTTCGGTAGCAGGATCACCTTTAGCGGGTAATAAATTGGCATGATGACCAGTAGAACTATGCAAACCATTATAAGCGTCGTAAGTCATTATATTTATAAAATCAAGATATTGATGCGCTTCACCTAAATTAGTATTTTCTACAAAAGCTTGGTCACCACCAGTAGCTATTGTTAAAATATACTTTTCGCCACCCTCTTTACCATCCAAACTGCTCTGCTTATCAAGCTGTTCTCTCACCTCTTTCAATAATAATGTAAAATTCTCAATATCTTCGATGCTATGCGGATTTCCTGCTCCAATCTGATTAGGATACTCCCAATCTAAATCAATCCCATCTAAATGATATTTTAACAAAAAATCTACTGCACTCCTAGCAAAAATACTACGATTTGAACTAGAGCTAGCCACCTCAGAAAAATGAGTAGACCATGTCCATCCTCCTACAGAAACCAATATTTTAAGCTCTGGATTTATCCTTTTTAAATCTTGAAGCGATTTAATATCCTCTTCCTTCAGATCTGCCTCATTACTAGCTGTTTTTCCTCCAAAATCAACCTTACCATCAATAATATTTGCAAAAGCATAATTAATATGAGTTAGCTTATCGGCTTGGATTTTGGAAAAATCAAAATCCCGATAACCAGCAATATAACCTATGGTTTTGTATTTCTTTAGCGTAACATCTTCTTTACTTTCTGTAAGTTGCTTTTGATTTACATCATCACATTGCCACATGCTTAATGAAATAGTAATAATTAAAAATATGGTTTTAAAATTCATGGCTTTTCTGTCTCAATTGATCATCATTTTAACTAATTGGTAAATCTACAAACAATATTGAAAAATTGCGTTTATTAATTGAATTTAAGATTGCTTTTCTTACTTTTACAAATTCATATTAAAACTCATTATTTATGATAAACGGGTCGTGATTTTAAATCTAATCAAATGAAACTACATTATATTGATATATCTATAATCATTGCTTATATAATTCTGACCATATTTATTGGTTTCTGGATCTCTAAAAAAGCAAAGAAAAATCTAGATAGTTATTTTTTAGGAGGGAAAAACCTACCTTGGTATATGCTTGGCTTGTCTAATGCTTCAGGCCAGTTTGATATCTCAGGAACTATGATGATGGTTGCATGGCTTTTTGTATACGGAGTAAAAAGCGCTTGGATTCCTTGGTTATGGCCGGTTTGGAATCAAGTTTTTTTAATGGTATTCTTAGCCGTATGGCTGCGACGCTCCAATGTTCTTACTGGTGCCGAATGGCTTAAAACACGGTTTGGAACTGGTCGTGGAGCTACTTTATCACACATTAGCGTGGTTATTTTTGCCATTATCGCTGTGATAGGTTTTATTGCCTATGCTTTTGAAGGTATTGGAAAGTTTGCCACTACTTTCTTGCCTTGGGATTTATCAGTTACACTTATAGGAATTGCAATCACATCGGAGCGAATGTACGCTCTTTTAATTATGGGAATTACAACAATATATGTGATTAAAGGGGGAATGTATAGCGTGGTGATGACAGAAGTTTTACAGTTTACTATAATGACCATTTCAGGTATTGCGATTGGAATAATAGCCATGAATTTGGTTTCTGGTGAACAAATAGCTGCTGCAATACCAGATGGTTGGAAAAGCTTGGTTTTTTCCTGGCACTTAGATTTAGATTGGAGCAAATTGATACCTGAGGTTAATGAGAAAATAAAAAACGATGGCTATGGTATGTTTGGCGCCTTTATGATGATGGCCATTTTTAGAGGAATATTTGTGAGTATTGCTGGACCTGTTCCTGGTTATGATATGCAGAGAGTTTTAGCCGCAAAATCACCCAAAGAAGCAGCGTTAATGAGCGGCTCTGTTTCACTAGCCTTATATTTTCCAAGATATTTAATGATTACCGGGCTGGCAGTCATTGGCTTAGTGTATTTTAATGCCGGCGACATCATGACTTCTGATGGATTAGATTTTGAAAAGATTTTACCGTTTACTTTAAGTAATTATATCCCAGTAGGCTTACTAGGGCTGGTTCTTGCTGGACTAATTGCCGCTTTTATGTCAACTTTTGCTGCCAATGTAAATGCTGGGCCTGCCTATATTGTTAATGATATTTATAAACGATTTATCAACCCAAATGCCTCCAATACAAAACTAGTTCAAATGAGCTATTTTGCGAGCTTTGCTATTGTTATTATTGGTATCATAACCGGTTTTTTCATCAGTAGTATCAATGATGTTTTTCTTTGGATTACTGGAGCTCTTTTTGGTGGATATGCTATTTCTAATGTGCTAAAATGGATATGGTGGAGATTCAATGGATACGGTTTCTTTTGGGGAATGATTTCGGGGCTCTTAGCTGCTTTGATTATTCCTAAAGCATTACCTGATAGCGGTTTTCTAATTTCATTTCCCATAATATTTGGAATATCTGCTGTAGGTTCGTTTTTAGGAAGTTTACTTACAAAACCTGATGAAGAACAGATATTAATTGATTTCTATAGAAATGTAAGACCTTGGGGATTTTGGAAACCAATCATTACTAAAATAAAACAAACCGATCCGGATTTTGAACCAAATAAACAGTTTTACAGAGATATGTTTAACAGCCTGATAGGAATTGTTTGGCAAATGGGATTAACTGTAGCTCCAATCTTTTTGGTGATTAGAGAATTTACTAATATGTGGCTAGCTATAGGAACTATAGCTATTACCAGTATTATACTAAAAGTGAATTGGTATGATAAGCTGGAAGACTAAATTTTTAAAGCAAACGAAATGAACAAAAGTGAATTCGATTATAGATTAAAAGAACTCTTTGCAGAGCAACAGCAACTTGTGAATAAAAAAAATGAGGCATTGAAGTCTGATAATGGTATTTTCCATCGTTATAAACATCCTATTTTAACTCGTGAGCACACACCTGTATTTTGGAAATACGATCTAGATTATAAAAACAATCCGCATTTGATTCAACGATTAGGCGTAAACACTACTTTTAATGCCGGAGCCATTGAACTCAACGGAAAATACTATTTAATAGCTCGGGTGGAAGGCTTCGATGTGAAATCTTTCTTTGCAGTGGCAGAAAGCCTAGATGGTATTCATCATTTCAAGTTTTGGGATCATCCAATAGTACTACCTATTACTGAGGATCCTGAAATGAACGTTTATGATATCCGTTTGGTAAAACATGAAGACGGTTGGATTTATGGTACTTTTTGTGCGGAACGAAAAGATACATCCAATAGGAATGATAGCTCTGCTGCTATAGCTAGCTGCGGAATAGCGAGGACAAAAGATCTTATTTCCTGGGAACGATTACCTGATTTAGTTTCTACTGCTGATCAACAAAGAAACTGTGTATTACATCCGGAATTCGTAAATAACAAATATGCCTTCTATACTCGTCCTCAAAAAGGATTTATCGATACAGGAGACAGTGGTATAGCATGGGGACTAGTTGAGGATATAGAAAACCCTATTATTAAAGAGGAAGAAATGCTTATTGATCCACGGCAATATCACACCTATAAAGAGGTGAAAAACGGTCAAGGACCGGCACCAATAAAAACCAAATTCGGATGGCTCCATTTAGCTCACGGAGTGAGAAGAACAGCTGCAGGATTGCGTTATGTTTTATATATGTTTATGACCAGCTTACAAGATCCTAAAAAAGTGATTCATCGTCCAGGTGGGCATTTCTTAGAGCCTCTTGGTGAAGAAAGAGTTGGAGATGTTTCTAATGTGGTTTTTTCTAATGGCTGGATTTTAAAAGATACTGGCGAAGTGCTTATCTATTATGCCTCTTCTGATACACGTATGCATGTGGCCGTCTCCAATATTGATAAACTTATTGATTATACCATCAACAACCCAGAAGATGCAGGCAGAACACAACTTTGCGCAGCTCAACGGGATGATATGATTACAAAAAATCTTAAAATTCTAGAATCACAATATGCCGATATAAAAAAGTAATCTGACTTATTCGCAAACCCTTCTACTAAACTGAATTCGACATAAAAACTATCTTTGTAGATTAAATGTACAAAAACATAAATATACTAGCCGCAGCTTTAGATTGGGGATTGGGACATGCCACCAGAATGATTCCTATTTTACGACCTTTATATTCCGAAAACCATTTAATGATCGGCATCAATAAAAGCACTGCACCTATTTTAAAAGCAGAATTTCCAAATGCTGATTTTTATGAGCTCCCCTCATACCATATTCGTTATAGCTCAACAAATTCTCATTTAGCTATGATCAAATTAATTCCTGGTATGATTAAAGCAAAAAGAAAAGAACATCAATGGCTTCAAGAATTTGTAAAAACTCACCAAACGGATTTGATTATCTCTGATAGTCGTTTTGGTTTTTATCATCCTCAAATAAAAAGTATTATCATTTCTCATCAATTAAGTTTAACATATCCCTCCTCTCTATCTTTTTTTGGTCAATGGGCACAAAAAATAAATGAGAAATGGCTCTTATCCTTTCAAGAAATATGGATACCAGATACTTCTGAACACTTAATGAGTGGGGAATTATCAAAAAATACTAAACTAAATAGCAAATTCATTGGTATTCAAAGTCGCTTTAGCCAATTACAGCTACCAAAACCTGTGGAAAAAGAATTTATATTAGCCATTATTTCTGGTCCAGAACCACAAAGAAGCACTTTTGAGAAACTGCTTATTCAACAAAAAACAAAAACCCATTTGGTTATTATTGGTGGAAATCCGCAAAATACAAATACAAACATTTCACAAGATAATATGAGCTATTTTCATCATTTATCTAAAGATGAATTGCAAGCCTATATCCAACATGCCAGTTTTATCATTTCCCGATCTGGCTATTCCAGCTTAATGGATTATTGGAAACTATCGTGCAAGAAAGTGTATTTGATACCTACTCCTGGGCAAACAGAGCAAGAATATTTGGCAAAAAGAATGAAAAAACAAAATATTTGCGATTATTCGCTACAGCAGAATTTTCAAATTCAAAATATCTCCTTTGAATCATCAGTATTTAAAGGGTTCGGAATAAATTATTAACCAAATAATCAGATTTATTTCACCTAAAAAAAGTTAAAATTTCCAAACAAAAAATAATTAAGTGAATTTCTTATTAATAATTAATCTAAATTACTTAAATTTGCCGAATCAATATTAATAAATAAATTTATGACAAAAGATAAAGTACTGGAATCCTTAAAAAAAGTGCTCTATTTTCCTAAAGGCACCAATGTTGTTGAATTAGGAATGGTAGATCGCTTAGAGGTTTCTGATAAAAAAGTAAGCTTTGCTTTGGTATATCCACAAGCAAACGATACTAACGCTCATATAGTAAAAGATGCAGCAGAACGTACCTTGAAAACTGATTTAGGTGAAGGAGTAGAGTTAGTGATAGAAACGCTCTCGGAACAACAAGCAGGGCGAGGTCCACTAGGAAAAGTTAAAAATATAATTGTTGTTGCCTCAGGAAAAGGTGGTGTTGGTAAATCTACTGTGGCTTCAAATTTAGCTTTGGCTTTAGCCAAAACCGGCTCAAAAGTAGGTTTATTAGATGCTGATATTTATGGCCCTTCCATGCCTATTATGATGGGATTAAAAGGCGTACGACCCGGCGCCATAGAAGAAGATGGAAAAACAAAAATTGTTCCTATTGAAAAATATGGAATCAAAATGTTGTCTATCGGTTTCTTTATTGAAGAAGACAAAGCTCTAATGTGGCGTGGCTCTATGGCTAGTAATGCCTTACAACAATTATTTAATGATGCTGTTTGGGGTGAATTAGACTATATGGTTTTAGATCTACCTCCAGGCACTGGTGATATTCACCTTACTTTGGTGCAGTCTGTGCCTGTTACAGGTTCTATCATTGTTACCACTCCTCAAAACGTTGCACTGGCGGATGTACGTAAGGCTGCTGATATGTTTAAAAATGACTCTATTAAAGTTCCTATTTTAGGAGTAGTAGAAAATATGTCGTATTTTACTCCTGCAGAACTACCTAATAACAAATACTATATTTTCGGAAAAGGTGGTGGACAGATTGTAGCCAATGAATTAAATGTCGATCTTTTGGCTCAACTTCCTATTGTTGAAAGTATTGCAGCTAAAAGTGATTTGGGGGAACCTATAGTACTTGAGGAATCCTCTCCTATTTCTGCAACTTTTATAAAATTAGCTGAAGACGTGAAAAAGAAAGTGGATGCAAGAAATGAAGAAATGGAGCCTACTCCAATTGTTCAGATAGATCCTAATGCTTCTTGTTCAACCTAATTTTATAGAAATTGAAAAAGATTAAAATATTGAATGACTAAAAAACAAAAAAATGTCAACAAATAAAATAGATTTAGAACGCAAGGTACAAGGTATAATTGAACAAATTCGACCTTATTTGCAAAATGATGGTGGCGATATTCAATTTATAAATATCACTGATGACAACACTGTAAATGTAGAATTATTGGGTGCATGTGGATCTTGCCCTCATAGTACACTTACCTTAAAAAATGGTGTAGAATCAGCTGTGAAAAAAGCTTTGCCTGAAATTAAATCAGTAGAGGCGATAAATATTTAAAAACCCATCAAAGGATAACTAACCCACTATGGACTGGAAGTGCCATAGGTTTATTTTACGATTAAAATTCGTTTCTATTTTAATCCTAACTGGGTTTGAATTAACGGTTGAGACCAATAAATTTATTTCTTTTTGAATAGCCACAGCTAAACAAAAATTGTTGGGCTGTGGTTACTTTTTATGGTTTAAAACCATATCTATTCCATCATAATAAAAGCTTCTTCTGCCATTTCAACTGAATGATATTGACCATTATAATGTATATAATGAAAATATTTCTTCTTCTCCTTCGGCAAACGATTCCAAATATAAGAATTCAAAATAAGATCGAACAAAAACTCAGCATGCCGCTTGCCCATATATGCTGCAAAAGAATAGATTTCTTCTGCCTTTAATGGATAAGTTGTATAATCATATCTAATATCACTATCCCAAAGTCCTTGAGTATAGGCTCCAAGAATCTCATCATTAAGTTCATACTCATCATAATAGCTGTAAAAATCTGTAGAATCTTTTTGTGAAATTTCGAACCAAGTGCTTAATACTATTTTATCCAAGGGTATTTGCAATTCTTTAGATCTGTTGTTTACAATCTCTTCTACCAAAACGCTTGATGTATCTTCCACTAACTCCATTTGTGCCATTCTAATAATATAAGAAGATCTTCTTTTCTCAATAAAGGAATTTACTTGATCCGGTAAAAAAATGACTAATCCATAATCCTGAGATTTATTAATAAAAGCATTATAATAATACTCCAAGAAAATACTGTCTGAAACATATTGAAGATAAGTGCTTTGATGAAAACTAAGTGAATCAATATCCACTTCATTATAAACTCCTGTAATAGGCTTATTATTAAACATATATAACAATTCTGCCGGCACTATCATTACTGGAGTTCCTTGAGCTTCATTCTCCACAAACTCCAAAGCTAATTTCCTTTCTAAAGAACATGAGCCTAGCAATAGGACAACCCATATAGCTACAAATCCAAAAATTAGTATTTGTTTCGGCAACCTCATCTCAGATTTTATTACTCCTTCTTTTCTTTTCGATTCAACTGAGCATCCATAGGATATTGTAAGTTCTTAAACTCAAAGAGCTCTCCTTTTACCGATCCTACTATTACCTCTGATTTTACCAAAACTGGAATTCTATTTCTATCATCAGTAATCCACAAACTCATAGGATAAGGGTTATCAAAAACCTCACCAGTAACCACCATAGGCATAAATTTCATACATCGGAATTTACCTAAATCAGTTTCTACTATTTCAATTCCTTTATAAATTATCACAGAGGTATAAACCGAATCATCTAAATAAAAGTCAATAGGAAAAGCGTCTTCAATTTCAATGCTGTCGATATTAATAGTACGAGCGAAATAAAATGCAGAAATCATATCTTGGGTGTTTAATCCAATCTTCACTTCTTTCTGTCTGCTCCGTGCAATCATATTAATATAATCAAAATCTACATCGTCTTCTACTTTATAACCACCCTCGTTGGTTCTTCTAACAAATCTATAGGGGCGAAGAGTTTCTTCATTAAACCAGGATTCAAACCTATCACGTACCTTAAAAAAGAAATCAAAAGCACCGGTAGAACGTCCAATACCTTTAGCATGATATGATGTTTCTCCTCCAAATTTATCTTTATCTTTTGTAAGCTCCAATGTGGCTTTTCCGGCATATACTTTCCCTAATAATGGAGCATCATAGTATGCCCAATATTTTAAAGTTTCACCTCTCTGAAATGCTTTTTCATTTGTAGCTTGGCTAAAACCATCATTTATAAAGGTGGAAAATAAAAGGAAAATGAGTAGTATAGTTATAGTATAAGGTTTATGCATCATCTTATTATTTAATAGACAAATGTACATTATTTTATTTATTTATAATTTCAATACAGATAAATAAAAAAAATAATGGAAAAGTGCAGCGGTTCCCTATATCAACATATATTTTGCATTTTCTGTTGTTGTAAAATATATGGTGTTTTTATATAGGAAACATATGAAATATATAACTTCATTAAAGATAAAAAATTGTAATTTTTCAAAAATGGCAACACTTCTGTGTGTTTTTTTTAAAAATTCTAAAGCTAAACTTGCATTAATACAATGTTTTACTATATTTGTAGTTCAATTAAAAAAAAAGAAAAATGGCATTATTTTCATTTAAACAGTTAATATATGGCGGCATGGTGGCCATTGCAGGAGTAGACAACGATGTTACTTCAAAAGAAACCAAATATGTAAATCACGTTTTTGACTCTTTTCTAAAAATCAATTCAAAAGAGAAGAAAGAAGTTTTAAATATATGGCAACAAAAAGGAGAAGAACAGTTTACTAATACTCTCATAGAGGAATTAAACGATTTTCCAAAGCGTGACCAAATTGAGGCTTTTACTTATATTATGAAGTTTATTAGTTGGTCGAAAAATCAATACAACCAAAATAAAGACATGAACACCAAAGGTGTTGACCCTGTGAGAGCAGAAATGGATTTATACCATCAAAGAGCAGAAATGATTATGAAAGGACTAGATTTTACTAGTGCAGAATATGCTGCTGCCACACGCACAATAAAAAAGAAATAAACTCTTTATATAAAAATATCAATTGGCAATTGTTCACCAGAACAGTTGCCTTTTTTTGTATTTTCGCAAAATGATTTCAATAGGAAAAACCATAGTATCCGAAGAGCTTATAAAAAAGCATTTTAGCTGTGACTTAAAAGCTTGTTATGGGGAGTGCTGTATTCAAGGAGACAGTGGAGCTCCTCTTGAAGAAGAAGAAATAGGTATTATTGAAGATTCCTTAGATGAGATACTACCCTATATGACTCCAGCTGGCAAAGAAGCGGTACAGCTAAAAGGTGTTTTTGATTATGACGAAGATGGAGAATTTGTAACCACTTTGGTTGAAGGACAAGAATGTGCTTTTGTATACTTTGAAAATGATATAGCACTCTGTGCCATTGAAAAAGCCTATCGTGAAGGGAAAATACAATATTTCAAACCCATCTCATGCCATTTATATCCTATTAGAATAACTAAATATTCCGATTTTGAAGCTATTAATTATCACCAATGGAATATTTGCGACTTAGCCTTAATAAAAGGGGAAAAAGAAAATATTCCTATTTATAAATACTTAAAAGAACCATTAATTAGAAAATATGGCAAAAAATGGTATCAACAGTTAGAAGATGAAATAAATTCTGGGCGCTATGATGAGATACTAAAGCGTTAATTATCTGAAACTGTGTGCTAAACTTTAATAGAACTCAGTTCATCAATGAGCAAACTCATATTATCTATTTTGATAACAAAGAAGTAGTCCTGAGCGGAGTCGAAGGGCGATGCTAAATTTAATATTCCAAAATTAGATTACTAACACTTCGACTCCGCCTGCCTTGGCGGCAGACAGGCTCAGTGCAGCTTAAATGTGTTCGTATTTTATTGTCAATTAGAAATCTAGTTAT
>JAOZUW010000223.1 GCA_029938465.1 Bacteroidales bacterium
CATGCAAACGAAATTACAAGAATTACTCCATATTGAACATCCTATTATTATGGCTCCTATGTTTTTAGTGAGCAATAGCACAATGATTATTGAGGCATTAAAAAATGGTATTACTGCAGCTGTTCCAGCATTAAACTATAGAAGTGATGAAGAATTTAGAACTGCACTTGACGAGATAAAAGCAGCCTCTAATCAAGCTTTTGGTGTAAACCTTATCGTTAATAAATCTAATATCAAATACAAAACTCAATTACAAACTTGCATTGATAAAAAAGTAGATTTTATTATCACTTCTTTGGGAAGTCCAAAAGAAGTTATTGAGCAGTGCAAACCACTAGGCATTAAAGTGTTTTGCGATGTGGTAGACAGCAAATATGCTGAGAAAGTTGTAGCTTTAGGAGCAGATGCCATAATAGCTGTTGGAGACAATGCCGGTGGTCATGCTGGAAATCAGAAATTAGAAGATCTTATTCCCGAATTAAAGAAACGCTTTGATATTCCTATTATTGGTGCCGGTGGAATTAGCAGAAAAGAAGATTTACAAAATCTGCTTCGTCTAGGTGCAGATGGTGTATCAATAGGTACTGTATTTATTGCCTCTAATGAAGCTCCAGTTAATGATGATTACAAACAAGCCTTAATAAACTACAGCGGAAAAGATGTGGTGATGACTTCTAATTTATCAGGCTCCCCTTTAACGGTGATTAATACGCCATACGTTCAAAAAGTAGGTACTAAACCAAGTTTTTTAAGCAAAATGATGTATAAAAATAAGAAACTAAAAAAGCTAATCAAAATGTTTATGGCAGTAAAAGGAATGAAAGCCATTGAAAAAGCCGCTTTTAAAAGTACTTATAAAACTTTTTGGGTAGCTGGGCCTAGTATTGAACATATTCATAACATTAGAAGTATTAAAGAAATTGTTCAAAGCTTGACTACATAGATCCTCTCATTATTGTATTTTGACCCTATATAACGAAAAACTTATGTAGAATTTAGTCTAAATATTTGTCCAAAAAAAATATTATGCATACATTTGAAATTCCAAAAAATAACAATGTTTAATTCGTTGACATACAGCTTTTTGATTGTATTTCTAGTTTTCTCAAAAAAGAGCATTTTTAGCGAATTTCTTTAAAACCTAAAATATGGATTACAAAATATTAAAGATCGAAAAAACAGATGAGATTGCTGTTGTTACTATTAGTCGTCCAAAGGCGATGAATGCCTTAAATACTCGTTTTTTTGATGAAATGGATGCTGCCATTGCTCAGTTTAAAAAAGACAAAGCTCTGAGAGCCATTATTATAACTGGTGATGGGAAAGCTTTTGTAGCTGGTGCAGATATTGCAGAAATGAAAGACAAAACAGCTGAAGAAGGATCTAATTTCTCCAGACGTGGTCAAAGAACATTTGCCAGCTTTGCTGATTTAGACATAGCCGTTATTGCAGCCATTAATGGTTTTGCTTTGGGTGGTGGTTTAGAATTAGCTATGGGAGCCGATTTTCGTATTTCCAGTACTAAAGCTAAATTTGGGCAACCAGAAGTTAGTCTTGGATTAATACCCGGCTTTGCAGGCACTCAAAGATTAAGTCGCCTAGTTGGGAAAGCAGATGCCTTATATTTATTGATGACTGCCGATATGATTGGAGCTGCAGATGCTTTACGAATTGGTCTTGTTCAACAAGTAGTAGAACCAGAAGAATTGATGGAAACATGCCTTAAAATTGCTAAAATTATTGCCTCAAAAGGACCAAAAGCCATCGCAAAGGTAAAAGCAGTTACACGTTTAGGTTCTGAAATGCATCTAGCCCAAGGCTCTGAATTGGAAGCTCAGGAATTTGGAACCCTTTTTGGCGAAGGCTCCGAAGGTGCAGAAGGAATGACGGCATTTCTAGAAAAACGCAAACCTAATTGGTAATGAACTAAAGAATGATGAAGATATGCACTCAGCCCAAAGCCCTGTGCCCTTCACCAAATTTGAAAGTAAATAATTATAAATATTAGATATGACATACGAAGATAAATTACAAAATGTAACCGTTTTGGGTGCTGCCGGAAAAATGGGTAGTGGCATCTTACTGCTAACTGCGGTTGAAATGACCAATTTGAGTTTAAAGCCTGAGAACAAAGGAAAAACATTTGTGCTTAATGCTATGGACTTATCCGATGAAGGCCTGCATGGTTTAATGGGATACCTGAGAGTTCAGGTTCGGAAAATTGCTGAAAAACAAACAGTAGCCCTAAGAGCTACCTATGCCCATCGTAACGATTTAATAGAAAATGGCGAAATCATCGATCAGTATATTTTTGATGTGATGAATACAGTGCGACCTACCACATCAATGGAGATAGCTTATAATTCGCATCTTGTTTTTGAAGCAGTGAGCGAAAATCCAGATTTAAAAGTGAAAATCCTATCGCAAATAGATCAGAACAATCCTCATAAACCTTGGTTTTTTACCAATACCAGCTCCGTTCCGATTAATTTAATAGATGAAAAAGCCAATCTAGGCGGACGTATTCTAGGTTTCCATTTTTATAATCCTCCAGCTATTCAAAAGTTGGTTGAACTTATTACCACTGATCAAACTGTAACCGAAATGAAACAATTTGCCTTAGATTATGCCAAAGGCTTACGAAAAATTGTTGTGCCTGCTAACGATATTGCAGGTTTTATTGGCAATGGTCATTTTATGCGTGATGGTTTACACGGTATTCAAGAAGCAGTTACCCTATCTAAAGATTATAGCTTCCCAGAAGCTGTATATATGATAAATAAGGTTAGTCAGGATTTTCTAGTTCGCCCAATGGGCATCTTCCAACTGATGGATTACGTAGGTATTGACGTGATGAAGTTTATTATGCAAGTGATGGATCCTTATATGAAAGATGAAAATGTTCATAGCGATGTCATTGATCAATTTAATGAGCTAGGCATTAAAGGAGGACAAATGAGTAGTGGAGCACAAAAGGATGGTTTCTTAAAATATGAAAAAGGAAGACCAGTTGCAGCTTATGATCCAGAGAAAAAGGCATATGTATATTTTGCGGATTTTGCTGATAAATGCGATACTGCTTTAGGTGCTTTACCAGAAGGTCATATTCCTTGGAAAAAAGCCGTAAGAAGCCGTAAGAAAGATGAAATATTTACTGCTTTCTTTGGCAATATGAAAGCTATGGACAGCTTAGGAGCACAAATAGGTATAAAATATGGTGCTCGATCCAATGAAATAGGAAAAGCTTTAGTATCTAATGGTGTTGCAGCTAACGAAGAAGATGTAAACACAGTGATGCTTACAGGATTTTTTCATGCTTACGGACC
>JAOZUW010000096.1 GCA_029938465.1 Bacteroidales bacterium
ATCTAGCAAAAATCTAGCAAGGTTTGATTAGAAATTGATTAAGAATATTAGAGGTGTTATCTTGTTTTTGATGAGATAACACCTTGTTTTTATAGAACTATTTTAAAAGTCATCTTTAATCCAGTTATAAGGTTTGCGATTTATCCATTTACCGCGAGTAAAATCAGGGAAATCTTGTGGCTCGCCATTATTAGCGATTGATATTTCTGATAGAGGAGTGACAGCACTCCATGCAGCTGCATCATATACATCAAGAGGAGGTGCAATATTTTCTTTGGCAGATTCCACAAAGGCATTTAATACAAAGAAATCCATACCTCCATGTCCACTTCCTTCTGCAGTTTCTCCAAATTTTTTCCAAAGAGGATGGTCGTATTTCTTAAACCATTCGTCACTTGCATCCCAATGATGAGGTTCTGAGACACCATCAATATGAACGCGGCTGTTATAATAATCAAATTCTGTGATGCCGTGAACACCTTGTACTCTAAAACCTAATGAATAAGGTCGTGCAACATTAGTGTCATGAGTAATGATCATGGTTTCGCCATTAGATGTATTAATAGTTGTGGTAACAATATCACCAAGTTTCCAACGAAGTTTAGCATTAGGATGATCTTTACCACCTTTCTCTACAATATAATCATGAATTCCTCGTGATTTGGTAGCATGTGAAGTTAAAGATTCAAATCTGTTTCCACGGTTGATATCCGCATAGGCTGCCAGTGGACCTAATCCATGTGTTGGATATAGGTCGGCATTACGCTTAAGGCTATGTTGTGTGCGCCAGCGTGCCTCTGTCAGGGCTTTATCGCCAAACTCTGCACCATGTCCGTACCAATTTTCTCCATCATTGAATTTTACAGCTCTTAAATCGTGTTGATATCCACCTCTAAAATGCAGGAGTTCTCCAAATAGGCCTTCTCTCACCATATTCATAACCGCCAATACATCACGTCTGTAGTTCACATTTTCAAGAATCATTAAATGAGTTCCTGTATTTTCGTGAGTGTTAACTAAATCCCAGCACTCTGGCATAGTAGTAGCAGCCGAAACTTCCACACCTGCATATTTTCCGGCTTTCATAGCATCTACACTCATAGGAGTATGTAATAACCAAGGAGTACTGATGATAACAGCTTCTACATCATTATCTTCAAGTAAATTACGATAATCAAATTCACCAGCTTTATATATTTTTGGATGCTTAGCTTCGTGTTTGTCAAAAATAGCTAAAGTATCTTTTATCATTCTATCATCAAGATCGCAGATCGCAGTAATTTCTATATCTTTACGATAAAGAGCATTGGCAACATGGTTTTGTCCACGAAGACCCACTCCGATAAACCCCATTTTTAATTTTTGCTTGGTTTTCTTTTGTCCATAAACTAAGTGAGGAGCAACAGCTAATCCAGCAGTTGCCATTCCCATATTTTTAATAAAAGATCGTCGGCTATTTGTCATAATTACTATTTTTTGTGCAATTTATAAATAATTTGCTTAAAATGAATGATAGAAAGTGTATTTATCACAAAATCAAATAGATTTAGAAATCTTTTTTCTGGTAATAAACATATACAATGGCATAGAATAGTATAGTCCAGGCACTGGTGATTAGCAGGTCGTTTAAGGCAATATATTCTTGAAACTCTATGCCAAAAATTTTCATTAATTGGCTATTAGGAAGTTGAATGATATTGCCAATGGCAGATATGGGCAAATAATCGCCATAATCTAATGGTAGTTTGTAGGATATAATGGGTTCTACAACAAAACCATAGAGTAATAGTAAGCCAATAGCAAAACCTGATCGATGCACTAAAGTAGCTATTAGAAAAGCCAAACTTAGGTAAGAAAATATTTCAAAGAAGTAAGCAAATAAGAAACTCGATTTTGTGAGAAATACACCAAGGCTCAGTTCTTCGGTATGTAATACCCCTAAAATCAAGACCAGAACAGCTATGATAGCTGTGGAAAATAGTGCAATCATTAATTGAAGTAATACTTTTGACCAAAAGCTTTCCTGACGGCTCAAACCATTGAGAATTTGTTGTTTTACCGTTTTGTAGTTGAATTCGTTGGTCACAAGGATAATGCTAATTACGGCCAAGAATATTTTCAAAAAGCTAGCCAGATAGGTTAAATTATGCCAGGCATCAGGCAAGCTATAGAGCGATACACTTGGAATAGAAATTGGTAGATTATTACCGGCATCGCTAACTACTTTATTAATAAAAGCTTCAACACCAAAAAGAATACTCGCCATTACAGCAAAATAGACCAAACCTAGCCACCAGATGGCTTTGAATTTCAATGCTTTTATAAGTTCTATTTGAAGGAGTCTAAACATTTTCTTTCTTTAAAATTTCTAAGAAAAACTTTTCTAATGATTTTTCTTTCATAAATAAATGAGAGAGGCTAATACCTTTTTTCATTAATCGTTTATTGATGATGTCGGCTGATAATTCAGGACTTAACTCTATCAAAAGCTTTTCATCTTCTTCTTTTATAGATCTAATATCATCAAAAGTAGAAATAGTGTTTTTTAAATCAGTCATATTCTCTGATTTGATTTCCAGAATATTTTTTTCTTGTAATATTTCGTCTACTTTTCCAATAGCTAGTCTATTTCCTTTATTGAGTATCATTACATGGGAACATACTTTTTGAACTTCATCTAATAAATGACTGGCTAGAATAATAGTTACACCCTCTGCAGCAGTCCTAAGAACTAATTCTCTAATGTCTGCAATGCCTTGGGGATCAAGCCCATTTGTGGGTTCGTCCAGAATAAGTGCTTCAGGATTTCCAATAAGAGCTGCAGCAATAGCCAAACGTTGCTTCATTCCTAATGAAAAGGTTTTGAAAGGGCTTTTTCGTCTATCGTATAGTTCTACATGTTTCAACACTCTATCAATATCAGAATAATTTTGTTTTTTTATTTTGGCAACGATTTTCAGGTTATCCAAAGCCGACATATAAGGATAAAATATAGGTGATTCAAGGATAGCACCTACTTTTGTACGGGAATTCTTTCCATATTTCCCTTCAAACCATTCAAAACTACCAGATTGTGGTAGAGTAACGCCCAAGGCCATTCCTAAAGTAGTAGTTTTTCCACTTCCATTTGGACCAAGTATGCCAAATATTTCACCTTTTCTGATAGTGAAGTCTAAATCGTTTACCGCTTTAATGGAGCCGTATTGTTTATTGAGTTTTTTTGTTTGAAGAATAATTTCCACAGTATTTATTTTATGGTTTTGACGTATTATTGCTGGCAAGTTACAAAAAAAGGCAGAGAATAAATCTCCACCTTCTTAATTTTATAGCATAATGCTTCAAATTGTTGAAACATTTTTTTGTTTTTATTTTTCTTCTAAAAACGGATAACGGTAATCGGTAGGAGTTACAAAAGTCTCTTTGATAGTTCGTGGAGAAACCCAACGTAATAGATTCAGAGCAGAACCTGCTTTATCATTAGTTCCTGAGGCACGAGCACCACCAAACGGTTGTTGCCCAACCACAGCACCTGTTGGCTTATCGTTGATATAGAAATTACCTGCAGCGTTCACCAATTTAGAAGTGGCTAACTCAACAGCATAACGATCTTTAGCAAAAATAGCTCCTGTCAATGCATAAATTGAAGTATTGTCTAGAATCTCTAAAGTTTCTTCATATTTATCTTCATCATAAACATAAACAGTTAAAACTGGGCCAAACAATTCTTCTTGCATAGTTACGTATTTCGGATTAGTTGTTAAAATAACGGTTGGCGCAATAAAGTATCCTTCTGATTTATCGTAAGTACCACCAATGATTACTTCAGCATCTTTATCTTTTTTAGCGTTATCAATATAACCGGCTAATTTATCAAATGAAGGTTCATCAATAACTGCATTAACAAAGTTTGTAAAATCTTCAACAGTACCCATTTTCATGGATTTGATATCAGCTGTTAATTTTGTTTTTACATCTTCCCAAAGGTTAGATGGAATATAAGCTCTGGAAGCAGCAGAACACTTTTGTCCTTGATACTCATAAGCACCACGAGCCATTCCTGTAGCTACTTCGATAGCATCAGCAGATTTGTGAACCATAATAAAATCTTTTCCTCCTGTTTCGCCAACAATGCGAGGGAAAGATTTATAATTAGCTATTTTGCTAGCGATAGTTCCCCAAATATTGTGAAATACCGCACTAGATCCTGTATAATGGATTCCAGCAAATTCTTTATGATCAGAAATCACTTTAAAAGTAGAAGAACCAGGTACAAAAACTAAGTTAATAACGCCATCAGGTAATCCAGCTTTTTGGAATATTTCCATCACTACTTGAGCCGAATAAACTTGAGAGTTAGAACATTTCCAAACTACTACATTTCCCATTAATGCTGGGCTTGAAGGTAGGTTACCAGCTATGGCTGTAAAGTTAAAAGGAGTCAAAGCATAAACAAAGCCTTCCAAGGGACGTTGTTGTGTTCTATTCCAGATGCCTTTAGAGCTTTCAGGTTGCTGTTGGTATATTTCTGTCATATACTGCACATTGAAACGCAAGAAGTCAGCTAATTCACAAGCTGCATCAATTTCAGCCTGGAAAGCATTTTTCGATTGGCATAACATGGTAGCTGCATTAATCTTAGCACGGTATGGACCGGAGATTAAGTCGGCGGCTTTTAAGAAAATAGCTGCACGGTTATCCCAAGATAAACCGGCCCATGCTTCTTTGGCATTCAAAGCCGCATCAATAGCCATTTCTATTTCTTTTTTACCTCCTTGATAATAATATCCTAAGGTATGTTTTAACTCATGAGGAGGGTGAATAGATTTTTTATTGTCAGTGCGTACTTCTTTTCCATTGATAATCATTGGAATATCTTTTTCCACACTTTTCATTTCTTTAAGAGCTGCTTTTAAAGCTGCTTTTTCTGGAGATCCTGCTTTGTAATCACAAATAGGTTCGTTAATTGCAACAGGTACACTAGGTACGTGATAAATTCCTTGTGCCATAACTATTAAGTTTATTATAAAGATTAATATTTATTAATTGTCGCGCGAAATTACTAAATATTTTTGTTCTTTTTAGTCGGTGTTTTATTGATTTTTTTAATCATATTTCTAGACAAAAACTAAATAATCATCCACATATTCATTTTATAGTATCTGCTGGTGATACAACGCTTAATGGGGCATACATTAAACTCGATATACAACCAACTTAACTCTGCTAATGATTTTACCTTGTTTCATTAAAATAATAAAATAGATACCTGATTCAATTTGGTTGTTTTTTAAATGAAAAGAGAAATGAGTTTCCCTGGCACGAATAGAATTGCCTTGTATCAATAATGCTTCCTGTTGACAAATCCTGCCGTATATATCTATTAAAGAAACTGTATAATTACCAGGCTCAAATCGAACTGATTTTAAGATAAGATTTAAATTGTCCTGTGAAGACATCCATGGATTCGGATAAGCAACCAGTTGTGCTTCGTTTTCCTTGTTAAAATCATAAAAGTGAAATATTGAATTAGATATTTCTGGTGGAAAAACTGCTAAAAGATAGGGATAGCCGTTATTTACATCAGGATTGATATCCCAGATATCCTCATCAGATTCATCATCATAAGGATTATCAATAAAATCCCATGGTGCCGATAATTCTCCACCTGCCAGGCCGGTAAAGGTAATCACATCTTTCATTTCGGAAGTGTTTTTGCCGGACAAGTATTGTGGGATATCTCCATCGTTCTGGCCCACTGCTGTTGTATTTTCTGAACTTTCAACATCCCAGAAACAATCGATAATCGGTCCATAGAAATTATATCCGGCAAATCCTCCTTTAATACCGGTTCCGCTGACCTTGCCAGTGGAATAGCAATTAAATATATTGGAGACTGTATTACTTAAACCAATAAAACCACCTGCATAATCATTTGTGCAGTGAACCGCTCCGGTTGCATAACAATTACCGATGGTTGTTCCTTGCTGCGCTTCACCAATAAAACCACCTGTATAGGTACTGGATGACTCCACATTAGAATTGGAAAATGACTGTCTATAATTACTAAAGGAGGTTAATCCGGTAAATCCTCCTATTTCGGCGTAACCGGTTGAAGAAACATCACCAAACGAGTAAGTGTCATTTATCTCGCAATGATTTAATGATCCCGCAAATCCCCCGCAACAACTACCAGTTGAAAGAACTAAAGCATCCGTAAAGCAGGAATCAAAAGTACAGCCTGATCCGTATCCGATGAAACCACCAATCGTTTCCTTACCTTCCAAAGAACCTGTTGCACTACTGGATTTTACTGTAGACTCTGCGCACCAGCCTATCATTGCACCTACATAATTGTAATTACTTGCTAATATATCTGCTTCGGCACCTGATCTCACGATGGTTCCATTGGTGCCAACCTGCCCAATTAAACCACCCACACTAGCTACTAATCCTGTTCCTGTTCCGTTGATTGTTACAGTTGCAAAACAACTGTCGATAATTATGCTCGATGCTCCACCTGCTAAACCCCCTAGGTTTGAACCAGTAGAATTAATCAAGCCCGAAGTGCTGCACTTTACAGCAGAAGAATTAGCAGAAATATATCCTACTAAAATACCCGTATAATCATTACCACTTACTTGAGCATTTAGCACCATTAGGTTCATAACCGACCCTCCCCAAATACAGCCAAACAGACCCTGGTATGTTGAATCAGGTCTGTTGATTACCAGGTTGCTAATGGCAAATCCATCCCCATCGTAAACCCCTGAAAATGCGAATTCTAAAAAATATGGAATATATGTACCAATGGGTGAAAAGCCTGCACCATTATTAAGATTGGCAGATTCTGTCGCATCTATATCCGCAGTTTGAATATAGCTCTTGTTCAATGCTAATGTATCTTCACTTAACCATACTAAATTATCAAAGTTCTCTATTTGATATGGATCACCAGAAGTACCGGTTCCGTTGGTAGGTTCAACCCCTTGCGAAAACACTGTTGTATAGATTGTCACAAGAGTCACAAATAATAATAATTTTGTTTTCATCTTAGATATTTTTTATAGAATTACAAATTAATTCTGATTTATAGTTTAAGTTTGGTATTTGCCATTGCTAAATCAGGGATACCCTATGTTAAATTATACCTCGCCGAATCGGGGTAGCTTTAGCTTAACCGCAAAATCATTACATTTTGCGAATGTTTAATTTAAAATATAAAACATGAGTAAAGGTACAATATTTTTCGGAAGACTGCAACAACGTTGAAGGATTTAGAGCTATGGGAGAACAGCTTAAGTATAAGCTTATTATTAATGGAAAAACAAAATCTACACACGAGAATTATTTACGGCAGATGGCTGAAAACGATGCTTAATTGTTAGGGTTTACTATTGGTGATTCGCAAAGGAATTACATTAGGCACAAAGAAAAACCTATCTTTGTAAAATGATACCATTTTATAAGTACCACGGAGCTGGTAATGATTTTATATTGCTTAATTGTTTAGAAAAGCCTATTCATTTGTCTAATATACAAATAGAGCAATTGTGCGATAGGCATAAAGGTATTGGTGCTGATGGTTTAATGTATTTATTGCCTTCGGAAAAATATGATTTTGAGATGAAATATTTCAATAGTGATGGGGGTGAAGGAACAATGTGTGGTAATGGTGGTAGATGTATCATATCATTTGCTTTTGATATGGGTTTTAAAAAAGATAGTTATTCTTTTTTAGCTATTGATGGTTCTCATAAGGGACGAATTTTAAAGAAATATCATCAGGAGAAGATTATTGAATTGCAGATGAATAATGTGAAAATCGAAAAAGGGGATATCAAATTAATAGATACCGGATCACCTCATTATTTAAACTTTGTAGATGAAGTAGAGTCTTTGGATGTTTTTGCAGAGGGAAAAGCCATACGCAACTCAGCCTCATTTATAAAGGAAGGTGTGAATGTGAATTTTATTAAAGAAGATGGAAACAACCTCTTTGTAAGAACTTACGAAAGGGGAGTGGAGGATGAAACCTTAGCTTGTGGAACAGGTGTTACAGCAGCAGCCATTGCAAGTAGTATCAGGCAAGGATTGCAATTTAAGAAATTTGATATTCAGACACTAGGTGGTGAGTTAAAGGTTAGTTTTGATAGTCTTGATAGTAGAAACTTTACAAATGTTATGCTTACAGGTCCTGCAGCATTTGTTTTTAAAGGAAGTATAAACATATAAAGCCTATAAAATGACATTAAGCAATAATGAAATACAATTAAGAGCACCTGAATTAGCTGACCTCGATATACTTTATAGGTGGGAAAACAATGAAAGCCTTTGGTATTTGAGTCAAACCTTAATTCCATTTTCACGATTTGATATAGAGCAGTTTATTATCAATAGCAATCGTGATATTTTTGCCGAGAAGCAATTTCGTTTTATGATTGTGAAGAAGGATAATGGAGCACTATTGGGCTGTATAGATTTGTTTGAATTTGATGCTCAAAATAAGCGAGCAGGTATTGGTATATTAATAGATGAGAAGTATAGAGAAAAAGGATGGGCATCTCAAGCTTTAGACCTTATTATCGACTATTCTTTTTATCATTTAAACTTACATCAATTGTATTGCAATATTCTAGAAAGTAATGTTGAGAGTAAAAATCTCTTCGAAAGGAAACATTTTCTGCCCATTGGCGTAAAAAAAGATTGGATATTACTCAAAGGAGTGTATCTCAATGAGATTTTGTATCAATTGGTTAAGAAAAAAGAATAATATGTCCTATTATCACAGCTCATACCAAAGAAACCAAAAGAAAGGAAAGCGACCTTTTCGAAGTTTTTTAATTGTATTTGTTTTATTGCTTCTTATTATTGGGGCAGCTGTAGGTTATTTTGGATATCAAGCCATTTTTGCACCAAATGTTTGGACAGAGAATGATAAGGGTGAATATATTTATATTGGCAATGATGATGATTTTGAAGCAGTAAAAAAACAGCTTTATGCTAAAGGTTTAATTGTACATCGAAATAATTTTGAATGGCTTGCTGCGTATAAAAAATATGACAAAAATATAAAAGCAGGTAGATATACCATTAAAAGTGGTATGAGCAATAATGATGTGGTGAATATGTTGAGGTCTGGTAACCAGGAGCCTGTGAGGTTAAAATTTAATAATATTCGTTTAAAAGAAGATTTGGTAGTAAGAGTAGGAAAGCAGATTAATATAAACGAAAAAGATCTTTTAGAACATCTCAACGATTCTAATTATACCAAAACAGTAGGATTTACTACCGAAAATATCAACTGTATGTTTTTACCTAATACGTACTATGTTTTTTGGAATACCAATACTGATGAATTTTTGGAACGTATGCATTATGAGTATGATATTTTTTGGACTGAGGAACAGAAAAACAAAGCAGCTCAACAAGAATTATCTCCCATAGAAGTTTCCATTCTTGCCAGCATTGTTGAAAAAGAGTCTCAGAAAAATGATGAAAAACCACGTATTGCTGGTGTTTATCTGAATAGATTAAAAAGTGGTTGGCGTTTACAAGCTGACCCTACCTTGGTTTATGCTATGGGTAACTTTGAGATAAAACGGGTGCTAAATGTTTATAAAGAATATGAATCGCCATATAATACTTACAAATATCTTGGTTTGCCTCCAGGCCCTATTTGTATTCCTTCTATTGCAAGTATAAATGCGGTTTTAAATGCCGAAGACCATAGCTATTTCTTCTTTTGTGCTCAGCCTAATTATTCAGGCTATCATAATTTTGCAAAACACAGTAGGCAGCATATTAATAATGCCAACGCCTATCGTGAGTTTTTAAATAAAGAGGGTATTTATAAATAGCGCTTACCAGAAAACTCCAATAATTTCGTTAATCTTGTTTTGAAAACAGTTATTTTGCAAGAAGCGAAACGCCTGATTTTTAAAATTACAAAAGTCTCATTCTTTGTGTTTTCTGACAATGCACTCCAACACAATAAATTTCCTGATGGATATTGAATAAATCACTATTCTCTATTCTTCAATCTTTTACTAAAATGTGCAAATACTCTTCGGTTTTGCTAGCCCTGTGGTTTCTATTACTATCCTTATCAGCTTTAAATCTTTGATAAGATGTAGATGCCAGATCATATTTCCCATATTTACTCATAATGCTTTTCACATCTTCAACACTCATTAATCCTTCGTTATTGTAGCTTAAAAAGATAGTAGAAAAGGCAGCGTTTTTAATTAGCAAATCAAACTCTGTCATTACAGTGCTTTTACTACAGTATTTTGATTTGTTATACTGGCGCAAACCAGTTTTTCCTTTTGGAATAAAGTTGTCGTATCTTGCTATAGTATTGAGTATATGATAATTAGCTCCATATTGACGGGCGTTATAAGGAGGATCTAAATAAAGTATATCGCCTTTTATTTCTTTAATAAGTTCATTGCTGTCTTTGTTGTAAACCTGATGTGACGAGGTGGTAGTATCAAAAATAGCAGGAGAGAGAAGCAGTGATTTTTGAGCTGATTTTTTCAGATGTTTAAGATAAGCACCATACACAGAGGCTGTATTGGCAACCTTATCGGCGCTTTCTAAAAGGCTACTCAGTAAGAAAAAATATTCATCTTCGTTTATATATTTTTCTTTTTTCCATTCTTCTATTTTAATCCTAATGCTATCAATTTTTTTCCCATTTTCATTAGAGAAATATTGACGGTCAGTAAGACCTTCTTTACAGTAGTTTTTAAAAATAAAACCCTCGGTATCAGACAGCTTGTTTAGTTCATCTATTAATTGACTTTGACGGTCTATTATTAAGGTATTAGCAATGTAATTTCGGTTTAAAACATAGCTGTAATACTCTAGATCGTTGCTGATAACTTGTTTTACTTCTTTCTTAAAGTTACGACCTACAATACCTGTTCCTGCAAAAATATCACAAAATATTTTATTGGATAAATCATTCCCAACAACTGAGTATATACTCTCTTTAATAAAGTTAGAAAGCTTATGTTTTGATCCTATATAATTCATTAATAGAGTTTTGTGGCTTGTTTTCTGTGATGTATTGGTGAATAGATTTCTTTTTGATTTATTTTGAGGTCAAAAATACATTATTTTATTTATAAATTCCTGTTAAGGTAGATCTATCTCAGGGCAAACTCACACTTTTTTATACGTGATTAATTATCCGTAAATGCCCTTATTTGACGGTATGTATATCAGCCATAATCAATAGATATTCTCCTATCCCTTTATTATCAGACCCTCCAGTATGGTATATGCAATTATAATAATTGTTTTTATTTTATATCTCCTTTTGTCTTGACACAAAAGAAAGAAAAAGTCAAGACTGATTTTTAATAAAATCTCCGCATTTGTAAAAGCTAAGTTCGGCTGGGTGATTTCCTCCTATG
>JAOZUW010000224.1 GCA_029938465.1 Bacteroidales bacterium
ATGAGTAATATTGGCTCTGTATTTCGCACATCCGATGCTTTTTGTGTAGAAGCTATTCATTTATGTGGCATCACCTCTAAGCCTCCCCAAAGAGAAATACAAAAAACGGCTTTAGGCTCCACAGAATCTGTAAAGTGGAAGTATTATAAAAACACAATAGACAGCATTACGGAATTAAAATCACAAGATTATCAGATTATTTCCATTGAACAAGTTCAAAATAGCACTATGCTCCAAGATTATATTCCAACAAAAAACCAAAAGATAGCACTTATTTTAGGAAATGAGGTAAAAGGAGTAGAACAAGAGGTCATAAACCAGTCTGATTTATGCATTGAAATACCACAATATGGCACCAAACACAGTTTAAATGTCTCCATTTCGGGCGGATTGGTTATATGGCATATCTTTCAGAGCCTACATAAAAAATAAAATAGTTACATTTTTTTACTTTTTTTGTAACAAAACCACTGATTTTCAGTAAAAATAGCTATATTCGCTAAAGTTATATATAGTTTATCAATATTATATTGTTAACTATATTATTCTTAGGTGTTTGTAATACCAATAAAAAGTTATATTTTTGCACTTAATATTGTACTTAAATTAAATCAGAAGTAAAAATAAAATTCAAAATTATGAGAAAATTTCACAAATTAATTTTATCGCTCATTGTGCTATTCATCGCTGGCTCTATCAGCTTTGCTAATGCGCAAGAGGATGGGAAAAAAGCAAAATCCAGTTTCGATGGTTACTGGTACATTAATGGTAATGTTGGTTTCACTAACTATTATGGTGATATGCATCCACATCACGTAATGACAGGTGATGAGAGATTAGGCTATGGTGCTAATTTTGGTTATCAGTTTTCACCTGTTTTTGGTGCTAGAGCAAATTTCTTAAACGGAAAATATCAGTCTACAGGCGATCCCGCAAACAATAACTTATCTGATCAAACACAAGATAAATTTGAAAGTAGCATGTGGGATGTTTCTGGTCAATTAACTATTGACTTCACTAACATTTTCCGCAAAAAAGACGATGCTATTTTTGGTATTTATGGTTTTGCCGGTGTAGGTTGGCTAAACTACTCTTCTATGAGAACCGATATCCAAAGTGGTGCAATTACTAAACGTGATGATGGAACTGAATATCGTAATGGTACGTATAGTGAAGACGAAGGTAGTGGTATGAAAGGTGCTCAAACTGCTATTACAATCCCAACTGGTTTAGGTATGTATTTTAATGTATCTCCTAAAGTTGCGATTAACTTAGAGAGCTCTTTAAGGTTTTCTACAACTGATGAGATTGATATGAGAGAAGGTGGTGCTGAAGAAATCAAAAATGATTTCTATGGTTATACTTCATTAGGTATTACTTATAAATTCAGATCTGGTTCTGGTTTAAAGAAAATGAAGAAAGATTGTGAAGAAGTGAAGTATGAAGTTACTCCTGAAGTATTACAAGCCAAAGGTGATAAAGTTCATTTTACTGCTCAAATTACTTTCCCTGAGAAATATTTTGGAAAAAAATCTGCTTTACGTTTTGCTCCTTACCTAAAATATGGTGACCAAAAACTAGAACTTCCTGCTAAATTCTTTAGAGGTGAAAAATGTACTGGTGATGGCGATGTAGTACCTTATGCTACTGGCGGAACATATACTTACGAAACTACTTTCGATTACACTCCTGATATGGCTTCTTCAGAACTTTATGTTCTTCCATTTGGCTTCGATCCTAAAGATGCTGTAGATGCTTCTAATACTGAAGAAGATTTGGTTGCTAAAAAATACAATACACTAGAAATGTGTGATACTAAACTTGCTGATGGTATCCGTAACACTGGTGCACTAGCAGGTGGTAATGAGTCAACAAATCTTGGTGATCATGGTTACGAATTAGAAACCGTTATTGCTAAAACTGCTACACTTTATTTCCCTAAGAATAAGTATAACTATTCTAAAAACTTTGGTGAAAACAAATCAGATGATGCTAAAGAACACCGTAAAGCTATTCATGATTTCTTAGGTCAAGGTTGGGATATCAAAGATATTACAACAAATGCTTATGCATCTCCTGAAGGTGAAGAAACTTATAATGCTAACCTATCAGAAAACAGAGCCAATACAGCTAATAAATTTATTGAGAAAGAAGTTAACGATCTTGCCAAAGAAGAAGATTCTAATATGGGAGATGTTTCTGATGTGAAATATAATGGTGTAGGTAATGGTCCTGATTGGGATGGTTTTATGATTGCACTACAAAACTCAGATATAGAAGACAAAAACACTATGATTAATGTGATTCAGTCTGCTGCTCCTGAGAAGAAAGAAGAAGAAATCAGAAATATGATTCTTATTTATCCTGAATTAGAAGATGATATTCTTTCTCCATTACGTAGAGCTGAAATAACTGCTAACTGTTTTGAGCCTAAAAGAAGTGCTGAAGAGATTTCAAGATTAGCTACAACAGATCCTAGTGAATTAACAACTGAGGAATTATTATATGCTGCTACCCTAACAGAAGACAAAGAAGCAAAAGCTCAGATTTACAAAAATGCTGCTAAATTACATTCTGATAGCTGGGAAGCTCAAAATAACGCTGCTGTTTGCGCCATTCATGAAAAAGATTATAGCGCTGCATTATCTTATTTAGATCAAGCTAACTCTGATTCTCCAAACAATCCTGCTGTAATGAATAACTATGGTGTTGTTTATGCTAAGCAAGGAAACTGGGACAAAGCTGAACAGTATTTCAACGATGCTAAAGAATTAGGTAATGATGAAAACTATAACTTAGGTGTTGTGGCTATTCAACATGGCGAATATGAAAAAGCGCTTAGTTTATTTGGTAACCAGAAATGTGACTTTAACGTTGCTTTAGCTCAAGCACAATTAGAAAAATATGATGAAGCTAACAGTAATTTAGAGTGTGCAACTGCAACTTGTAAAACTAATTATTTACAAGCTGTTATAGCTGCTAGAACTGGAAAAGATAGCGATGTGATTAATCACTTAAGCAAAGCTATTGAAATGAATCCTAAATCTAAGAACAGAGCTTCTACTGATAAAGAATTTATCAATTACTTTAACAATGAAGATTTTATTAATCTTGTGAAATAATAACTCGAATTTTTATTTAAACCACCTTCATTCATTTGAAGGTGGTTTTTTTATGTCTTTTTTTTTGTAAAGTAAGTTTCATATCGACAAATTAATCCATACTTAAAAGGAGTTATGCTGAGCGGACCCGATAGCCATCGGGTCGAAGCATAACGTCCTTTAAAAGGACTTTC
>JAOZUW010000225.1 GCA_029938465.1 Bacteroidales bacterium
GGTCACGAAGCCTTTACTGCTATGCGTGCTCGTGGTGCACAAGTTACTGATATTGCAATTATTGTAATTGCAGCTGATGATAATGTGATGCCACAAACTAAAGAAGCGATTAATCATGCTCAAGCAGCTGGAATTCCAATTGTTTTTGCAATTAATAAAATTGATAGACCTGCTGCTAATCCCGATAATGTGAAAAACGAACTTTCACAAATGAATATCCTTGTGGAAGATTGGGGCGGAAAATATCAAAGTCAGGAAATTTCAGCACTAAAAGGTGATGGTGTTGATGAATTACTTGAAAAAGTACTATTAGAAGCAGAAATGCTTGAATTAAAAGCAACCCCAAAACGCCATGCCATAGGTAGTGTTATTGAATCCTCCTTAGATAAAGGTAGAGGCTATGTTACCAAACTATTGGTTCAAAATGGAACTATGCGTGTGGGAGATATGATATTAGCAGGGAGTGCTTATGGTAAGGTAAAAGCCATGTTCAACGAACGAAACCAAACCGTAAAAGAAGCAGGGCCTTCTACGCCTGTTCTGTTACTAGGTTTAAACTCTGCTCCACAGGCTGGTGATAATTTTTATGTTCTCTCCGATGAAAGAGAAGTGAAAACTATCGCAACAAAACGTGAACAGCTACAGCGTGAGCAAAGTATTAGAACACAAAAACATATTACTCTTGATGAAATTGGTCGCCGTTTGGCAATCGGAGATTTCAAAGAGCTTAATGTTATTGTTAAAGCTGATGTGGATGGTTCAGTAGAAGCTTTATCTGACTCCTTAATTAAACTATCTACTTCTGAAATACAGTTAAATGTAATACACAAATCAGTAGGTCAAATTACAGAATCAGATGTATTATTAGCTTCTGCCTCCGATGCTATCATTGTTGGTTTCCAGGTTCGCCCTAATATGCAAGCACGCCGATTAGCTGATACTGAAGGTATTGAAATCAAACACTATTCTATTATCTATCAAGCTATTGAAGAGTTAAAACTAGCTCTCGAGGGTATGTTAGCACCAACTGAAGAAGAAAAAATTATTTGTAATATAGAAGTTAGAGAAGTATTTAAAATATCCAAAGTAGGAACTATTGCAGGTTGTATGGTTCTTGATGGCAAAATACATCGTAATACTGCCATTAGATTAATTAGAGATGGTGTAGTTATTTATTCTGGAAAACTTGGATCACTTAAGCGATTTAAAGATGATGTAAAAGAAGTAGCTAACGGCTATGAATGTGGTTTAAATATTGAAAACTTTAATGATATTAAAGTAGGCGATATTGTAGAGGGCTACGAAATGGTAGAAATAAAACGTACGCTGTAAAAGAAGTAAAACTTCATGATAAATAAAAAGCCAGACTCTTTTGAGTTTGGTTTTTTTGCTTACAAAAACTCCTTATCTTAGCCTATTGGAAAAATAAAGAAATAAAATAACACATTAATTTTTATAATCCAGATGTAATAATTCCCGTAGAATATACAATATGGTCACATCATAAAATATACTGCATATGAATACTATAAAATACAAAATAAACAAAATAGGGATTTGTTTGTTAAGCTTTAACAGACCGGAAAAACATAATTCTTTTAATCATGAGTTTTTAAATGATCTAAATACAACACTAAATCTACTGAAAAATGAAGAATCCGTAAAGATATTGATCATTACAGGAGTTGGAGAGCACGCCTTTTCTACTGGTGCCGATTTAAAAGAACTACAAAATTTAGCCTCCATAGAAGATGCGAGAACCTATGCCCTCCTCCTAGAGGAAACCTCGGAACAATTGTTTAATTTTCCAACACCTGTCATCTCAGCCATTAACGGATATGCACTTGGTGGAGGAATGGGTTATGCTGCCGCCACCGATTACAGAATAATTGTGGATACCGCAAAAGTGGGTTTCCCTGCCATAAAACTAGGTGCTATATTACCGGTTACTTGTACTTTATATCTAAAAGAACTTATTGGCATGAGCCATAGTAAAGATCTCTTACTTACTGGCCGTATAATAAATGCAATGGAAGCAAAGGAAATGGGCTTGATAAACCAAATAGTAAAGGCACCAGATCTGATGAAAGAAACCTATAAACTAGCCGAAAATATAATAGAAGGCAGCACAGATGCTATATCCTATACCAAAAAAACTTTAAACTCACTCTTATCAGTTCATATTCAAAGTCAAAAATTGTACGCTGCTGATAATTTTGCCTATCTCTCTCAAACCAAAGAATGGAAGAATAGAATTGGTGCTTTTGGTAAGAAAAAATCATAACTATTATCTTGATTTCGTTGTCATAAGCTAAAATCGACATAAAATAAATACTATTTTATATATAATGTTGTATATTTACAATATATTATACTATATTTGCATTATGAAGAGTCGAATTATATATAATAGAATAGCACTACTACGAAAAGAGAAGGCTATATCTAGAAAAGAACTTGCTGAAAAAATAGGTGTAAATTTTCAAACAATTGGTTATTTAGAAAGAGAAGAATATAATCCCAGTTTAGATTTGGCATTTCGCATATCTCAAATATTTCAACTACCTATTGAGCATATTTTTTCCACCGAACCCCTCAAACCTTTAAGTGAATTATTAAACAAATAGCGCTATGAAACAAGAAAAAACAATTAAAAGAAGACGATTTGGAGTAGTTATTACTTTAGTGAGTCTATTTGCTGCTGCATTCATTTTTGAGTATGCAGTAAATCATCATCAATGGAGCATGCAGCTAAGTATCATTGAATTTGTTATGCTGGGTGTGTTTCTAATTAGTTTTATTTTCACATTTTTAAAAACGGGGCTTTGGAAATTTACACATAAGCCATTAGAGGTTCTGGATGAAAGAGAAATGGAACTTACAAGCAAATCTTTAAGATATGCTTATATGATTTTTTCCATAATAGTTTTGGCATTGCTCCTAGCATTTTCTGTCTTAGACAGACCATTAAGTGTAGTATTAGTTGTAGCCTTGATTTTATTTGCGCATCTATTACCTGCAGCCTTTATCGCATGGACAGAAAAGAATTTTGATTAGAAGGAGTATGTCTACAAAATAAACCACTATGGACTGGATGCACCATGGGTTTATTTTACGAATAAAATTCGTTTCTATTTTAATCCTAACGGGCTTAGAAGTCAGAAGCTAGAAGTCAGAAATTCTTCTAGCTTTGGACTTCCAATTTCAAATCAAAAGTTTGCAGAAACTGAAAGTCTTATACCAACTAAATTTCTAAATGATGGATAAAGAA
>JAOZUW010000017.1:0-27056 GCA_029938465.1 Bacteroidales bacterium
GGTAGGCAGGTTGAACTATGGGGGCATTGTCTTTTAATCCAAAAAAAAGGGTATGCCATCCGACAAACCCTTTTTTGCTCCTCTTCTTGGACTCGAACCAAGGACCCTCTGATTAACAGTCAGATGCTCTAACCAACTGAGCTAAAGAGGAGTGTGTTTTTTGACCTTTCAATCACTGCTTTCCTGGCTAGAATTAGCTGTTAAAAGCGAATGCAAATTTACAGTCATTTTTTAATTTAGCAAGTATTTTTCCCAAAATTTCAATATTTTTTAAAAGTATTGATTTTTCAGGTGTTTGATGGGGTTATTATAGAAAATATTTTAAGTAAAAATAGAGGATTTTCAAAAAAACCAGCATTCTTTTGCCTGTTTTCTATTTCGTTTTAAAACTATTGTGATGAAAATGAGCGAAATGAGAAAAGGTATGTTAATGTATTAATTATCTCTCAATACCATATCGTCATATTCCATTTCAAAGCTAAGTTTATGCTTGGCTTCTTCTTGAGCTAAACTAAAAAAGATTTTCTTCATTTCAGCATTCTCAGTTATTCGGGCAAGCTTATCATAGAGTTTAAATGCAGCCTTTTCGCGTTTCATAGCTAAAAGTAAAGCGTCAGCATAGCTCATATTGTCAGAAGCTTCTATTTTAACTAAATAGTCAGCAATTTTTAAATCCATTACTTTTTCTTTCTTTATTTCAAACAATCCCTTTTCTTTAAT
Organism: Bacteroidales bacterium; assembly: GCA_029938465.1. Taxonomy (GTDB): domain Bacteria; phylum Bacteroidota; class Bacteroidia; order Bacteroidales; family UBA12170; genus UBA12170. The sequence continues at coordinate 721 of JAOZUW010000017.1, forward strand.
GCTCATCAAGCGGGCTTTATGACCCATTTCTTCTTTGGCAAAACCTTCAAAAGTTTCTCGCATGGATTTTTCTTTAAAACGTGTGGCAAGATTTACATAAAAATCAACTGCCATTTGCTCATTCTTAATAGCAAAATCTAATATCTCATCTATGGATTTAAATTCTTTCATAATGTTTGTATATATCTTTGGTTTAACAATAATACTGTAGGCTTCATTAGTTTTAAAAGGATATAAGCATACCGAATTAAGCTTCAAATATAGTTATTCTAGGCAATGATTTGAGGTTTGCTCTTTGTTTTTCTGTATAATACTTATAATTATGAGTGGTTTTTTTAGAAAATAATGTAGTTTTGACTGATGAAATGCATAATAATGACCTTATGATACAGTTTAAACACCCTTTAATTTTTTCTTTGATCATATTATTTCTATTATTTTTTATGGATGGAAATGCCCAATACTATTCTTCTGGACAAGATCCGGCATCACAAAGATGGAATCAAATTAATTCAGAAAATTTTCAGGTTATATATCCAATTGGTTACGATTCCATGGCTCAATATGTGATGAATGTAATGGAATATGGTAGAGAACTCACCATAAAAACAAAAGAAATTGAGCCAAAAAAAATCTCTATAATTTTACACAATCAAACCGTTATAAGCAATGCAGAGGTAGCTTGGGCTCCAAAACGAATAGAGTTTTATACGGTTACACCACAATCTGTTTATAGTCAAGAGTGGTTTCAGCAATTGGCTTTACACGAATATATGCATGTCATTCAAATAACATCTATGAATAAAGGTCTTACCAAGTTTTTGAATTACTTTTTTGGTGAACAAATTACTGTTGGGATATTTGGATTATATGTTCCTTATTGGTTTGTAGAAGGTGAAGCTGTTGTTTCTGAAACGGCCTTAAGTAAGAGTGGAAGAGGAAGAGACCCTAATTTTGAAGCACAGCTTAGGGCTCAATTATTAGAGGAAGGAAAATATAGTATTGAAAAAGCTTCTTTGGGTTCCTTTAAAGATTTTGTTCCTGATAGGTATCATTTAGGTTATTATCTAGTGGGACAGGCTAAAGCTGTTTATGGAAAACAAATGTGGAATAAACCCATGGAAAATATTGGAAGATATCCATTGGGAGTAATACCGTTTTCTACCGGTATTAAAACGGAAACAGGATTAAATAAAAAAGGTCTATATGAAAAGACTTTATTGGACCTGAGTGAAGAATGGCTTAAACAATTGTTGGCAACAAATCCTAAGAACTATGATGTAATCAGTCAAAACATCAATTATTGTAATTATAGCAACCATACTTTTGTTGACGATTCTCATATTTTCTCATTAAAAAAGGATTTTCATAAGAATGGCGAGTTTATTCTTATAGATACTGCTGGGAATGAAGAGCTTATTTATAAGCCAGGTTATTATTCTTCAGAAGCTATTACTACTGGAGGCGATTGGCTTTGTTGGTCGGAGATGCAATACGATGCTCGTTGGAATTATCGTACTTACAATAAGATTCTTTTGCTGAACTTAAAAACGAAAGAAAAGAAAACACTATTAAAAAAGACGCGGTATTTTTCTCCAAGCTTGTCACCTTCAGGAAATAAAATTGCGGTAGTAGAGGTTGATGAATTTAGCCAGCATTCTTTAGTGATTTTAAATAGGGAAAATGGAGAGGTTTTGCAACGTATTCAGTCTATAGATAACGATTTTATAGCTCACCCGGCCTGGTCACCCAAGGAGGATATCATAGTAGCCGAAGTGATAAACACTGGTGGCAAAGGTTTGGCTTTGTTTAAGCTAGAAACTGGTAGAATTCAACAGATCTTAAAATATGGTGATGTTCATATTCAATATCCAAGTTTCTGGGAGAACTATATTTTGTTCGAAGCAGCTTATTCAGGAGTGATGGATGTTTTTGCTTTAGATTTAGCTACAAAATCACTATATCAGACTACTGAAACAGCTTTTTCAGCAAGTGACTATGCAATAAGTCCCAATGGGAAAAAACAAGTGATGGCTACTTATACTGCACAAGGAAAACAATTGGTGATGCAAGATTGGAATCCTAAAAACTGGATATCTATTTCTAATGTAAACAATCGTGCCTATCCTTTAGCAGATATACTAAGTTCTCAAGAAAAGGATCATTTTATTACAGATAGTATTCCTCAAGAGAAGTATGAGGTGAAAAAATACTCTAAGTTTGCTCATTTATTGAATATCCATAGTTGGAATTTCATTCATTTAGATGCCAATAATGCAAGAATTAATCCGGGTTTGAGCATCTTAAGTCAAAACAAATTATCAACCTTAACAGCTCGCTTGGGAGCTGATTATAGTTTCAATACAGAAGCTATGCGTTATTACGGACAAATGACCTATTTGGGTTGGTATCCTGTTATGAGTATTGGTGGTGATTATGGTAGACGATATGCTTATGAATACAGAGAACAGGATACCTTAAAGCATTATTACAATGAAACCAATATTAATGCTTCTATTTATCTTCCTTTAAATTATACCAGTGGTTTGTGGTCTTTTGGTTTTCGCCCGGAGTTAGGGTATAATTTTAAAAATCTGGATTCAGGTCCTGAGCTGACATTTACTTATAATCATATTCAGTCGGTAAACTATAGTATACAAGTTAGTGGTCAACAAAAAACACCTTTCCAGAGTATTTTTCCAAAGTGGGGTTATGCATTAAGTTTAATGTATCGTCAATCACCTTTTAACGAAAGCTTAGGTGAGATAATGAGTTTAAATATGGCGGTTTATTATCCAGGTATTTTTCGTCATGATGGTTTTAGAATAAAAGCCGATTATCAAGATAAAATAGGCGATGCAGCTTTTTATAATGATGTAACAGCTCCTGCTCGAGGATATGTGGGCATCGATTATGATGATATGCTTACCTTAAGAATCGATTATAAAGTTCCTTTATTATATCCAGATTGGAATTTGGGTTCACTCCTATATTTTAAAAGAGTAGTAATGGGTGTTTTTTACGATTATTCTCTTATTCCTGATGCAGCTGTGAATGTTTCTTATCCTAATGATCATTTTTGGAGCACAGGTGTAGATTTAACAACAGATGTTCATTTGCTTCGTACTAAATTTCCTTTTGAAGTTGGTTTGCGCTCTACTTATGTGAATGGCTATATCAAAAACTTGGAAGCTTTTCAATTTCAACTTCTGTTTGGTGTGAGTATTTAGATTATTTTACAATTCTTTACGTAATCTCGCAACAGGAATACTCAGTTGCTCACGGTATTTGGCTACAGTTCGGCGTGCAATTTTATAGCCTTTTTCTTTTAAAACATTCACCAGCTTCTCATCGGTCATAGGCTTCTTTTTATCTTCATTATCCACACAATCGCTAAGTATTTTTTTTACTTCTTTGGTGGAAACATCTTCGCCACTCTCATTTTTTAGTGATTCTGAAAATAGGCTTTTAAGTAAAATAGTACCAAAAGAGGTTTGGACATATTTGCTATTGGCAACTCTTGAAATAGTAGATATATCTAGATTTACTCTGTCAGCTATATCTTTTAATATCATAGGTTTAAGTGTAATATCGTCGCCAGTTAAAAAATATTCATATTGAAAATCGAGAATGGTTTGCATAGTAATTTGTAGCGTATGCTGTCTTTGTTGAATAGCATCGATAAACCACTTAGCAGAATCTATTTTTTGTTTTACAAATTGAAGTGTTTCCCTGTCTTTTTTAGTTTTTTTGGTCGACAGTGCATAATTCTCCAACATTTGTTTATAGGTTTTATTGAGTCTTAATTCTGGGGCATTTCTGGAATTCAGTGTTAAAATCAACTCGCCATCTTCATTGCTAATGATAAAATCAGGAATAACATAATGGTTTATTTTGGTTGTTTCTGATAAAGAGTTACCGGGCTTTGGATTCAGTTTAATAATCTCATCTATAGCCGATCGTAGTGTTTCTTCACCAATACCTTCTTTTTTTAATATTTTCTCGTAGTGTTTTTTTGTAAAGGCATCAAAATGCCGCTTTAAAATTTTAATGGCTAAACCTATAAATGGATCGTCTTGATCTTTTCTTTGTAACTGAAGAACCAGACATTCCTGAAGGCTTCGGGCACCTACTCCAGCTGGATCAAATTCTTGTATTTTTGATAAAACTTCTGCAATTTCTTTTTCATTGACCATCAGGTTTTGCGAAAAAGCTAAATCATCAACCATAGCCTCCACATCGCGTTCCAGATATCCTGAGTCATCAATATTTCCAATGATAGTTTCTGCAATAGTTCTTTGGGTTTCAGTAAAATTCCCTTCGTTTAGTTGAGCCCGTAGAAGTTCGTAAAAGCTTGTTCCACTGGCAAAAGGTATACTTTTCTTTTCTTCCTCAGGATAATTGTTCGAATGCAATTTATACTCTGGAATATCATCTTCATCCATATAATCAGTAATATCAAACTCATCATCGGAATTGTCATCGTCTTTTTCGTTTTCCGAAGGTAGTTCTTCTGTATCTGTTTCTTGTGAGAAATCTTCAAGGGCCGGATTTTCTTCAATTTCTTGTTTTATTCTTTGATCTAATGCAACCGATGGAACCTGAAGCAGTTTCATTAAAAGAATCTGTTGAGGAGATAGCTTTTGAAGCAATTTTTGTGTAAGTCTTAAATGTTGCATATCATCAGTATTGAATAACTGTAAAAGTATAAAAAAATGTAGAATTGTAGAGAAAAAAAGAGGAAAAACTAATTCTGCTTATTAAAATTCTGATGTAAAGTGAAATTCTATATCAGAATACTTTTGCATGGCTAAATCCAGAGCATATCGTGATTCGGCAAGAAACACCAAGCGACCTTCTTTATCCACAGCTAAACTAGATCCTTTTCGTTTTATAAAATCATCAAGAGCAAGCTGATTTTCACTGGTGACCCAAGCTGTTTTATGGAGTGTAATGGGTTCGTATCGGCATTTTGCTCCGTATTCGTGTAACAAACGATATTGTATGACTTCAAATTGTAAAGCACCCACTGTACCAATAATTTTTCGGGTGGAGGTTTTTCCTACAAAGAGTTGTGCAACTCCTTCATCCATCAATTGATCAATGCCTTTGGCCAGTTGCTTGCTTTTCATGGGGTCATCATTTTCTATATATTTAAATAACTCTGGTGAAAAACTTGGAATACCTTTAAAGTGTAAATCTTCGCCTTCGCTAAGGCTATCTCCAATTTTAAAATTCCCGGTATCATGAAGACCAACTATATCGCCAGGATATACCTCTTCAACCACTGTTTTCTTTTCGGCCATAAAAGCGGTTGGGCTACTAAAGCGTACTTTCTTATTAAGCCGATTGTGTTTATAAAACACATTACGCTTAAAGATTCCTGAAGTAACCCTAACAAAAGCGATGCGGTCGCGGTGGTTGGGATCGAGATTGGCATGGATTTTAAAAATAAAACCTGTAAACTTATCTTCTTCGGGTTTTATAATTCGTTCTTCTGTTTCGTAGGGTAGGGGGCTTGGTGCAATATCAATAAAACAATTGAGTAATTCCATTACCCCAAAATTATTCAATGCACTACCAAAAAATACTGGAGATATTTTCCCATCTAAATATTCTTGTTTTTCGAAATCGGGGTATACTCCTAAAGCTATTTCTGCTTCTTCTCTTAAGATTTTAGCATCTACAGAGCCAACTATTTCGTCTAGCTCTTTATCGTCAAGATTATTAATCTCTACATATTCTTCAACATATTGTTTGCTGGGAGTAAAAAGGTTGAGTTTATTTTCATAAATACTATAAACGCCTTTAAATTCAGGTCCCATATTGATAGGCCAGCTTAAAGGAGTAACTTTTATATGTAGTTTTTGTTCAATTTCATCTAAGAGTTCAAAACCATCTTTTCCATGGCGGTCGAGTTTATTGATAAAAACAATAATGGGGATATTTCGCATACGACAAACCTCAACTAATTTCTCGGTTTGTGGCTCTACACCTTTGGCAACATCAATTACTACAATAACACTGTCGGCAGCAGTTAATGTACGGTAAGTATCTTCCTGAAAATCTTTATGACCGGGAGTATCTAAAATATTTATTTTGAAGTTTTTATATTCGAAACCCATTACAGAAGTAGCTACAGAAATACCTCTTTGTTTTTCTATTTCCATAAAATCAGAAGTAGCTGTCTTTTTTATTTTATTCGACTTTACAGCTCCAGCTACTTGAATGGCTCCACCATACAATAACAGCTTTTCGGTAAGGGTAGTCTTTCCAGCATCGGGATGTGAAATAATAGCAAACGTTCTTCTTCTTTTTATTTCTGATATTAAACTCATTCTCTATTTATTTTTGTGGGCGCAAAGATAGTAATATGTGGGAGAAATTGTGATTAGTGATTGGAGAATGATGAATTATGAATGATGAGAGAGGAGCCATACTGAGCGAAGTATTGATTAATGAATGGTGAGCAATGCGAAATGTTGTAAAGAGTAGAAAAGGTGGTAAAAGAATGTAAATAGCTAGAAGCAGAAGCTAAGCCAACCACATTTTATAAATCCCCTATCTTGCCAAAGGTGAGATATATGACCTTTCGGTGTTAGCTGTACCCTCTTCGGATATTTTTATCATCCAACGACTCAAAGATGTGAAATTTAACAGCCCAACAAATCTTATTTTCTATAAATCTTCAACTTCACCAAATAGGCAAAATGGTACATGCTAGGAACAATTACAAGAGTTAAAAATGTGGCAAAGCTCAAGCCGAAAATCACAGTCCAGCTAAGGGGTCCCCAGAAAATCATATTGTCGCCACCAAAAAATATTTGCGGATCGAAATCAGTTAAAAGAGTTTCGAAATTAATATTTAATCCCACGGCCATAGGTAATAATCCTAAAATAGTAGTAATAGCTGTTAGGAGTACTGGGCGTAAACGTATTTTTCCGGCTTCTTCAACACAATGCATGGCATCTTCTTTGCTCAGTAATTCTTTTTCTCCCAAACCCAGTTCAGCTCGTTTTCTTTTGCGTAGCAGATCTACATAATCAATAAGAACAATGGCATTATTTACAACCACACCAGCTAGCGATACAATACCAATACCAGTCATAATTACTACAAAATCCATATTGAAAGTTGCCAAGCCACCAAAAACACCAATAGTACTAAATAGTACGCTAGCCATAATGATAAGTGGTTTTACAATGGAGTTAAACTGACTCACCAAAATAACAGTAATTAGCGATACTGCAATAAGCATAGCTGTCATTAAAAATATCATGCTTTCTTCTTGCTGTTCTTGTTCACCAGTAAACTCGTATTTATAGTTTTCAGGCATATCAAAAGAAGCTAAAATCGGCTTAAGTTGATTATTAATATCGGTAGCATTATATCCTTCAAGAACATTGGAATAAATGGTGATTACTCTGTCCATATTCTTTCTTTTTACTGCACCATAGGTGGTGTTATAACTTACGGAAGCTACAGCAGAAACAGGTACTTGCATAATACGCCCATTGCTTTGGTTTCTGAAAGTAATTTTTTGATTCAATAAGCTGGGCACATCATAGCGATATTGATCATTTAATCGTAATTGAATAGGGTATTCGTCTTCTCCTACTTTGTAATCTGAGATTTCTTTTCCGAAAAGAGCAGTACGGATAGTTATGGCAATTTGCCCGGTACTGAGACCAAAACGACGGGCTTTATCGCGATCAATATGTACTAAAAGCTCGGGATTACCCATTTCTAAGTCAATTTTTAATGCTTCAATTCCTGCAATATGCTCATGCTCTATCAATTGTGTAATACTATCACTTAAAGATACTAATTGATGATAGTTTTTTCCACTAATCTCAATATTGATAGGTTTTCCGCTTGGAGGTCCTTCAGCGGGTTTCTCCACAGAAATATAAGCTCCTGGATATTGCCCGATGAGTTTTTCACTCAATTCCTTCATAATATCAAAAGTATTGATTCCTTCCCTAAACTCATAGTCAATAAAGCTGACTGTTATCAGGCCTTGGTTAGGTGTTTCGGAAATATCAAAAGAATCGTTTTCGCCTTTGGCACCATTACCAACAGTACTTAATACATTTTTTACAATTTTTTGATAAGGATTAATTATTTGAAAAACATCTTCTTCTAATTCTTGCATAAATGAATTGGTAGTGTATACATCAGTACCAATAGGCAACTCAGCTATAATATTTATATAGGCTGGATAAGAAGAAGGGAAAAAGACAATTTTAGGTTCTCTTCCAAACATAAAAAACAAAGTAAGAACCATAAGACCAATGGTAGCTACAATGAAATAGGCAGAATTCCGGCCTCTAATGGCAAAATGAATAGCTGCTTCATACGAACTCTCTAGCCAAACTAAAAACACATTTTTAAACCACAAACCCAATCTGTTCAGAAATAGCACATTTGACAAGCCCAAAAATGCAAAGAAAGCGCTTAAGCCGCCCATCACATTCCAGCCTAAGAGATAGGAGATTAACGAGATTCCTACCAGAATACCAATTGCTATAAAAGCTGATTTTTTATTAACTACATCTTGTTCGGCACCCCTTTTCATAAATATTGAAGTAAAAACAGGGATCAATATTAATGCTACAAAGAGACTGGATGACAATACGATGATTAAAGTGATAGGAAGGTATTTCATAAACTCACCCATCAAGCTATCCCAAAAAATAAGTGGAAAAAATGCAGCTAAAGTGGTTAAAGTTGAAGAGATGATAGGCCATGCTATTTCGCCTACTGCTTCGCGGCTTGAGTCTTCATTAGAATGGCCTGCAGACACAAATCGATATACATTTTCAACTACTACTATGGCATTATCTACAAGCATACCTAAAGCCAAAATAAGAGAGAATAAAACAATCATATTGATTTTAAAACCAATCATGCTAAACACAACAAAACTAATGAGCATTGACGTAGGTATCGCAAACCCTACAAATAATGAATTGCGAGTTCCCAAGAAGAAAAATAATATAAGTATTACGAAAATAATTCCTAGAATCAAACTGTTTTCCAAATTAGATATTTGTTTTCGTATTTGTTCGGATTGGTCATTGGTGTAAGAGATACGCAAATTTAAAGGCAAGACTCCTATTCTTTGTGCGGTTTCCATTTTTGTGAATACCTGATCGATGGCTGAGAGTAAATTTCGACCTCCTTTTTTTACTACTTGTAGCGAAACTACAGGTTTTCTGTCCAATCGTGCAAAGCTTTTGGCATCGGCATAACCATATTCTACTTCAGCAACATCTTTCAGAAAAACGATATTTCCTTTTTCACTCTTTATAATTACATTTTCAATCTGTTCCATATTGGTGAATTCACCAATCACACGAACAGCTCGCATAGTTCCATTTATTCGCAATTCTCCCCCCGAGATGGATAGGTTTTCATTGGCTATAGCAGATTCAATGTCATTAAGACTGATTTTATTAGATTCTATTTTGGGTAAATCTACTTTTATGCTCACTTCTCTATCCATTAAACCTTTAATATCTACTCGGCTTACCTCATTGATATCCTCTACTTCGTCTTCAATATACTCCGCATACTGTTTGAGTTCATTGATAGAAAAATCACCGGAGAGATTGATGGTGAGCACAGGGAACTCAGAAAAATCGATATCACTGGCAGTAGGATCATTGGGCATATCATCGGGTAATTCACCCTTGGCATTATCAATGGCATCTTTTACTTCGCGTAAAGCTTCTTCTACTGAAATATTTGTATTAAACTCTACAAAAATAGCGGAGATATCCTGACTTGATGTAGAGGTCATCTTTTTTAGCCCTTTCACCCCATCGAGTTCTTTCTCCAGAGGTCGGGTGACCAAATTTTCCATATCCAGTGGTGGATTTCCAGGGTATATGGTTTGTACTACAATGGTTGGGAAATATACATCGGGAAATAACTCCTTTGGCATTGTACGATAGCTGTACCAACCAAAAGCAACCAAAAGCAGTGATAGTAAAAAAATGGTATTCTTATTTTTTAAAGCGATGGAAGTTAGCTTAAACTCTCTTTTTATTTTTTTTTGCTGTATTTCGTTCATAGCTATTTTATTTTATAGAAACCAAACTACCATCTACTACTTGATTATAACCATTTATAATCACTAAGTCGCCAGCAGAAATGCCTTTCTCGACCATGGTTTTATCATCTTTATTTCTCCCATATGTAATGTATTTCTTTTTGGCTATCCAATCCTCTTTCTCTTTTTGGGCTACAAACAAATAATGACCGATAAAGTCTTTTTTAATAATAATTGATGGTACCACTAGGGCATGTAGATTTTCATAATCTTTAAATCGTGCTTCGGCTAACATATTAGGTTTGAGTATCTTCTGTTTGTTGGCAACTTTAACTTGAATTTTAAAGCTTCTATTTTCGGGGTTTATGATATTAGCTATTCGGTGTATTTTTGCATCAATGGTTTTGTTATCATAAGAAGTGAGTTTAATTTTTACGGAATCAGCAGGATGTAAATAAGGTAGATAAGATTCAGATACTTCAGCATTAAAATAAAAATGGTCAAGGTTTACTATTTGCATTAAAAGTTGACCAGGCATGGCTAACTCGCCCTGATTTTGGGTTATATCGTCCACGATACCATTTATTGGAGATTTAATATGTGCCATTTCTAATTGGCTTTGAAGTGTCTTTTTTTGATTTTGAAGCCGTTCTACATCGTTCTTTGCACGTAAATAATCCAATTCGCTACCTATATTTTTATCCCATAATTCTTTTTGTTTATCATATACTACCTTAGCCAATGAAAGTGCCGATTCCACTTCGTTTATACTGTTATCAATAATGGCAGTATTGAGCTTTGCCAAAAGTTGTCCTTTTTTTACTTTTTCTCCTTCTACAACTGTTATAGCTGTTATTTGTCCTGATGTTTCCGGACTGATGTAAGCATAGTTTACAGCTTCGAAAATACCATTAACCAAAAAGAAATGCTCAAAATGTGTTGCAGTGACTTTTTCTACATTAACAGCTATCCCCGAAATAACCTCAAGAGTGTCCAAAGCTTCAATTTGCTTTTGCAAATCTTTGATTTCGAGTTTCAGATTGGTATAGGCTTCTTTTTTTGTTTTTAGCTCATCTTGTAAAGTACTTATTTCATTCTTGGAGTCACAAGAAATCAAAGCAATAAATATGCTTATAATAAGTAATGTATTTTTTATCTTTATCATTTTATTATCTATTTAGAGAAAAGTTTTTTTGTTTTTAATTCTTCACGACCTTTGTCATTTAAAACAGCGTGAATATGATATAAAAATAATTCTTCAAAAGTTTCTTTGTTTGTTAACAGGCTGGCTTCACTTGTTAGGTCTTTTTGAATGTAATGATGCCGTGAAGCATGCATTAAAGCAATAATGTCTTCGTTTATTTCTTTACGATACACTCCTTCTTTTTTTCCTTTGATTAAGTTAGCTTTCATATTATTATAGATTTGCTCTTTCTTCTTAATCATAAAGTTTTCAAAAAGAATGGGGTAATATTTATTTAAATCATATCTAAAACTTGGATTGAGCTGCTTAAATAACTCACTCACCCATTTATAAACTTCATATAACTCTTCTAAAGAGCTTAGATTCTTATTTCTTAACTCTTCATCTATCTGTTTATGCAGTTTTAGCTGATTATCAATGGTTAAAGAGACTAATTCATTTTTATCTTTTACTAAAAGGTATAGTGTTTTTTTTGAAATTCCAAGATGCTTGGCTATATCATCCATACTCACACTTTTTATTCCAAAACGCATATAGAGCTGGCTTGCCTTTTCAATAAGTATTTTTTTTGAATCATCCATAACTATTGATATACTTTTATAAGTTCAACATGATAATGCAAAGTAGAACCACCCGGTATAATATTAGCGAAATCCTTTTCTCCATAAGCCAGATAATAAGGGATGTAAAACTCATAAATAGCTCCTGTCTGCATTAATTGAATTCCTTGGGATAGGCCTTTTATCATTTTGTTGAGTTGCACAGTAGCCGGACCTTGGTCATAGCTCATATCAAAAGTAGTTCCATCAAGAAACATAGCTCTAAAATGAATGGCTACACTGTCTTTTGCAAGGGGTTTTATACCCTCTCCGTTTTTGATTCTTTTATATTGTAAACCATTGTCTAATTCTACAATATCTTGCTGTTTTATGTTTTTGGCTAAGTATTCAGCACCAAAAGCGATAGTTTTTTTTATGGTTTCTTGCATTATACTATCTTCTCTAGCATCAATTTCCTGCTGAAAACCAAGTACCAATTGTGTAATTACTGTATCTGGTAAGGAACTTTGTCCGGTCATTCCTTCCAACAGTCCTTTGATTAGTGCCTCTTTTGATACATGAAGATTTTTTATGGCAATTCCTTCTCCATAATCATAGCCAATAATATAGCTAATGCTATCTCTATGATTTGAGAGCTGTATTTTTTCCGCTTCAAAACGATTTCCGCAAGAGCTTAAAAAAAGAATGCCTATTAATATTAGAATGATATTTTTCATTTTTTCAATGCTGGTTTTATTTATTCTTCGAATAATGAAGCTGTTTTGGTTAAAAATTTCTCTAACTCAATTTTGTATTGCAGCAAATTCATAATTGACATTGTATAATCCGTATTGGCTTGAATAAAACTATTTTGAGCCTGACTTAAATCAAAACTACTAGCCATTCCTCCACTGTATTTTATATTGGTCTTTTGATAAATCCTGATAGTAATCTCTAAATTTTTCTTACGATTTAAATATTCATAATATTTATTAGAGAAATTATTACGAGCTGTTTGTACCTGAAGTTGTAAAGAAGTAGATAATTGCTTTTGATTTTCTTCAAATTTCTGCATATTGAGTTTGCTTTGTTGCACTCTAGCATGTCTGCTCCCTGAACTCCAAATAGGAATATTCATTTGAAAACCCCATAATGTAGTAGGATACCAAGGTCTGCTTCCATCAAAAAAATCATAAGAATCACGCATAGCACTAGTTTGGGCGCTAAAAAATGCATTAACGGTTGGGTAATAATTTGATTTTTCACGCTGCAATTGCAAATCAGCCAAAGCTTTTTGTTGTAGAAATAATAGAAAATCAATATTCTCTTCTACCTGAAAATCACTTTGTAAGAGATGATTGATATTTAAATTATTTAAAACCTCATCAACGGAATCACTGAGGCTAATTTCTGATTGAGGACTTAGTCCCATATAAAATTTTAAAAATGCCTTAGCCGTTCGTATTTCGTTTTCAATATTTTGTTTGCTGGCTCTTAAGTTAAAAACAATCATCTCTAATTGGTCAGCATCTGTATCTTCTGCAAAACCAGCTTTAAACATTTCTTTAGTTTCTTTAAAAAGTACATCATTTACTTTTAAACTAGTATCTAATAAACGTAAATTATCTTGTAAAGAAAGAATAAGAAAATAACTTTTACTTACTTGCTCTATCAATAAAATCTCTGTTTGTACTTTTTGTCTTTCAGTTTGTCCTAAATAGGTTTTTGAAGCTTTTAAAGCTACAATATATTCCCCACTAAATAAAAGCTGATTCACAGCTATCGAAGCTGAAGCATTATGCTTGGTTCCAAACTGTACTGGGAGATATTGCTGCTCACTAGGTAAAGGTGATGTTGGTGTTAAACCAAAATTATGGATATTAACCCCATATACTGCAGGCGATATAAAATCAGGCATCAAAGTAACTGGGATGTCAATATAATTTTCATTTCCAATGGCAGCATCAACTTGTGGTAAGCCAATGGCAGTGGATTCCCAAACTTGCTCTTTGGCAATTTCTATATCAGTTTGCGCATTAATATAATCGTAATTATGCTCTTTAGCATATACAATAGCTTCGTTTAAACTAAAACTCATTTTCTCGGTTTGTGACCAAGATATTAATGGAAATAGGATGAAAAAGAAATAAATGTATTTGTTCATCATTTAAATTGTTTATTGAGGTAGCAAACTTAAGAAAATAAACTATGGAAACTTTAAAATATTTAAAGTTTCCATAGTTTAACCTTTAATTAACTTATTTATGCTCTAAAATGACTTTAAAACCGCATTCATCATACTTAAATAGGAAGATCCAAATAAATTAATATGAATAAGGATGGGGTATAATTTATAATAATCTAATCTATCCTGCCAGCCTGCTTCCATAGGCCAAGCTTCTTGATAGTGGTCATAGAAATCTTCAGAAAATCCGCCAAACATAGTGGTCATAGCTATATCTACTTCTCTGTGTCCGAAATAGGTGGCAGGATCAATAATAACGGCTTTTCCATTTAGGTCTCTCATAAAATTGCCGCTCCATAAATCACCATGAACTAAGGCTGGCTTTTCTTCGGGAAATATTGAAGGGAGCTCCAAAAAAAGCTTTTCCATTTTCTTTAAATGAGTATTTTGGATTAAAGAATTATCATGGGCTAACTTTAATTGGGGTTCTAATCTTTCGTTAATAAAGAAATCTGTAAACTTTGAATGGGCTTTATTTGACTGTGGTAAACTGCCCATATAATTGTCAAAATCCAAACCAAAAGACATATTACTTTGTTGATGTAGATGAGCTAGGTCCTCAGCAAAATTCCTCCAGAAATTAAAGGTATATCCATTACTTTCAATATATTCCAATAATAAACAAGAATACTCTTCGCCTTCGTGATAAAATAAAGGCTCTGGAACTTTGATAATATTTTTAGTTCTTAATAATTGTAAGCCTTTGTATTCTACAGTAAACATTTTTGGATAGGCGGCTGCGGAATTGAATTTTACAAAAAACGAATCATCTTTAGTGCTAATTTTAAAGGCATTATTGATTGATCCTCCACCAATAGTTTGTTGGTGAATAATCGTACTGCTTTGACCTTTGCTTTGCCAATACTGCTGTAATGCGATTATGATTTCTTGCGGTATCACAAAAGCTCTAAATTATCTATTAACCGAACTGAACCTAAATGTGCTGCAACACAAGCCACAGGATAATTAGTATCATCCCAACTAGAAATATTTTGTAAGCTATAGCCATCCACAATTTGGAAATACTCTGCCTTAAAATCTTTAGCTAAAAACTCCAATGCTTTTTTTTCTAATTCTTGAGGGGAGTATTGTGCTCTTTGGTTTTTTACATAAGTAAGAGCTTTAAATATTTCAGCAGCTTGAGGACGCTCTTTTGGTGTTAGCCTTCGGTTTCGGCTGCTCATTGCCAGCCCATCTGCTTCGCGTTCAGTAGGGCAAGCAATAATATTTATAGGTATTTTTTCTAGTTCAACAAGTTTGCGAATAACTGCCAATTGTTGAAAATCTTTTTTTCCAAAATAAGCATTATTGGCACCAATAATATCAAAGAGTTTTTTTACAACTACTGCCACTCCATTGAAATGTCCTGGTCTGAAAGCCCCTTCCATCACTTTTTCTAATTCGCCAAAATCATAGGTTTTTATAGCTTCTTCCGGGTACATTTCCTCTACTGTAGGGTAAAAAATAAGATCACAATGCGCTTCTTTAAGCATTATGCTGTCTTCTTCCAGCGTCCTGGGGTATTTTTTTAAATCATCAGGATTATTAAATTGTATTGGATTTACAAAGATACTAACTACTACAATATCATTATTTTTTTTGGCAGCTTCAACTAAACTTATATGTCCTTGATGTAAAGCTCCCATAGTAGGCACAAAGCCTATGCTTTTATTTTTTATTTTTTGGCTTTTCAGAAAGGCTTGTACATCATCAATCTTGTTGTATATCATCATATTTTTGCTGTAAAATATCCCATAAATCTTGTTCCAAATTATTCTCAGGACTTTCTATTATTCTTCCTAATTCTACACCATCATTATACACAATAAATGTAGGTACTTTTTCTATTTGTTTTTCTTCAATATCTAAATCTGGCATGGTTTTTTTTCGTGATAGCGCATAGTATTTTACTCTTTTCATCTTGCAACGTTTCATCAGTTCCACAAAAGGAGGTATATATTCTTGACTATCTCCGCACCATGATGCAAAATACACATCAATAGTTATTTTCTGTTCCTTCCGGAAAACTTCTTTTAGCTTATCATCAATAATTACATTTGTTGGGTAAAAGCTGCATTGCTCTTCCCAGTTTTCAATAAAAACAGGATTATTTAATGCCGAAACTTCAATTTCGCCCAAGAATATTTCGGAATCTAGATCTTTATCTAAAACTATTTGGTTTACTTGTTGAGCCTGAATATTTACACCTATCAAAAGTAATAATAATCCAAAGTTAATTTTGTAATTCATCATCATAAACTTCTTTTATGGCAAATGTACATTATTTTATTTATTCATATATTTTTTGCTCAAATGAATAAAAAAAATAATGGGAAAGCAAAGCGGTTCCCTATACCAGCCTATGTTTTGTAGATTTATTTTACAAAATATAGAGTGTTTTATAGGAAATGTACATTTTTTTATTGGTCTCAATCGTTAGTTGAACATCCCTGATTAGTGTTGACTAGTTTCTGCAAATATTTGGTTTGAAATTGGAAGTCCAAAGCTTGAATTTCTGACTTCTAGCTTCTGACTTCTAAGCCAGTTAGGATTAAAATAGAAAAGAATTTTATTCGTAAAATAAACCTATGATACTTCCAGTCCATAGTGGTTTAGTTACTCATATTCTTCACGCTGAGATATTCCATTCTAAATAACTACTGAAACGTAGTAGTGAAAAAACAAATTGTATCTTTGGCATAAAAAAATAGGCTTATGTATATTGATAAAGATATGAAAATGGCTGATGCCATTCATTATAATTACCTTTTACTTCCAGTGATTAATCGCCTTGGCGTGCAGTTGGGTTTTGGTGATAAAAATATAGAAAAAGTCTGTCAGGAAGAAGAAGTAGATCTTGATTTTTTCTTGGTGATTATTAATGCTTTTTTAGATCATGACCTCAATAAAACCTTAAAAATTCAAAGTGTTTCTATTGAAAAAATAGTGGACTATTTAAAAGCTACTCATCAGTTTTATTTGGAGCAAATGATTCCAGAAGTTGAGAATCGTATTAATGCGCTTATCCAGAATTTCGATATCAATCAAAATCAGTTTCTTTTGGTGAAAAACTTTTTTGAAGAATATAAGAAAGAACTCTACTTACATACACAATTAGAAGAGAAAACCGTTTATCCTTATGTTGTTGATGTTTACCAAGCATACCAGTCTCATCAGTTGAGCCAAGAATTGCTAGATAGAATAAAAGACTATCCTATAAATAGTTATGCTCAGGAGCATTCGGATATTGAATCAAAACTATTTGATTTAAAAAACATCTTGATAAAATATCTTCCACAACCCAAGCACAGCTATCAGCGTAATCAGGTTTTAACAGCATTATTTAAAATGGAAAATGACATTAACGATCATAGCAGAATTGAAAACATGGTTTTAGTTCCTATGATTAGTGAGATGGAAAAACAGTTACTTACAAAATCTGCTCAGAAATGATTGTTATAGCCATAAAGGATTTTATTATACGAAAAGGATTGGAAAGCATATTACGCAAAAATAATATGCAACATAAAATAATATGTATAAAATCTAGTTTAGAATTGAAACAATTGTTACTTGATGAAAGGCCAAGGTTGGTTTATGTAGATAACAACAGGCTTGAAGAGTTTAGTCTTTTACAAAAAGAGAAAGCTATTATTTTAGTTGAGATATTTAAAGAAAAAACTTCCGTTCATTCTGCTAATACTATGAATCATATATTATGTATTGATGGTGAAGAGGTGGAAATAAATAGGCAAATCAAACAGCATTTGGATTTATATGAGAATTCAGCAGAACGAAAAAAATCTGATTCTGAATTAAGCGATCGCGAGACAGATATTTTAAGAGAGGTGGCTTTAGGTAAAACCAATAAAGAAATTGCTGATTATTTGTTTATCAGTGCTCACACTGTAATCACTCATAGAAAAAATATTACTCGTAAATTGGGCATTAAAACAGTTTCAGGTTTAACAGTCTACGCTATTTTGAATAAAATCATTCAAATGGAAGAGATGTAAATAATGACCTTATGACCTTACTAAAGTATAATTCAGGTTAAATAAGGAATGATGTTTTTTAAGGTTTTTGTTTTCCAATAAACTTCAATAGCTTTGCAAAGAAATGAAATTAGCAGATCATCAAAAATATCAGAAACTTAAGCGGAGTTTAAACCCTAACAAGATTATTATCCCTATTTTGCTAGGCTTTGGAGTAGCCGCTTGGCTATTAATAAAGGATTTTAAAGCTGATACTTTTAGTTTTTTCGAGTGGTCGGTAGCCGCTGTATTCTGGATTTTTGTTAGCTTTTTAATGATGGCATTGCGTGATTTGGCTTATATGTGGCGCATAAGAATTCTCACCCATAACAAACTGAAATGGCATGATAGTTTTCAAGTAATTATGCTTTGGGAATTTAGTTCAGCAGTAAGCCCAAGTGTAGTGGGCGGTACCGGTCCAGCTATTTATTTTTTATATAAAGAAGGTTTAAACATAGGACAAAGTACAGCTGTGGTTTTAACCGCTATATTTCTAGATGAGCTATTTTTTATTCTGATGGTTCCTCTAATGATCTTGTTTTTTGGTCAGGCAGCTTTTCCACAGGAGGGTGTATCTTTTCTTAGCCATTTAGCTGTTTATTTTTGGATTGCATATGGTATTATTTTTCTATATACACTTTTGCTTATTTATGCATTATTTATTAACCCATATACCATAAAAAAACTATTATCCTATATCTTCTTACTTCCATTTTTACGCCGATGGCGATTAAATGCCAGAAAGTTATCCAATCAATTAATTATCACTTCGCAAATTTTCAAAAATGAAAGCAGAGGGTTCTGGCTGAAGAGTTTTTTGGCTACTTTTATTAGCTGGACAGCACGCTATTGGGTCATTAATTTTATTTTCTTAGCATTCTTTTTTCAACATATAGGCTGGTATGAACATTTCCTTATTTATGCCCGACAGCTCACCATGTGGATTATATTACTAATCAGTCCCACGCCAGGCGGTAGTGGTATTGCTGAATTTATATTCTCTGATTTTCTAGGCGATATTATTCCCAATTTAGATTGGGCTGTGCCTCTTGCAATTCTTTGGCGTTTAATTAGTTATTATCCATATTTGTTTATTGGTGCAGTAGTTTTGCCCCGATGGATAAAAAAAGTATTCAAAAAATAAATACAAACTCTCCTTGAATAATTGCGAATAGCGTAAAAAAATCCCAACAATGCTTCGCTGCTTCTGTATTTTCTTTACTTTAGCCCGATTAATGAAATTTAAATAGAAAAATATGGATAATATTACACAAAGCTTGCGAGATTCAAAAGGTGCAAGGTGGGGAGCTCTCGCCGTAGTATCATTTACTATGATGACAGGTTATTACATTAATTATGTAATTTCCCCTTTAAAGCCACTTTTGGAGCAAGAATTTGGATGGACTAGTATGGACTTTGGGCTATGGAATAGTGCTTACGGTTGGTTTAATGTTTTCTTCCTGATGTTGATTTTTGGAGGAATTATTTTAGATAAAATTGGTGTTAGATTTACTGGATTAGGTGCAGCTCTTACAATGATTGCTGGAACACTCTTACAGTATGCTGCTATTGAACAACTGGTTCCTATGGGTGATATTTATTTTGAAGGTACTTTTCTGGAAATGAAATCACAGATTGCTTATGGAGCAGTTGGTTTTGCTATTTTTGGGGTAGGTGTCGAAATTGCAGGAATTACCGTCTCTAAAATAATTGTAAAATGGTTTAAAGGAAAAGAATTAGCTCTGGCAATGGGTCTAGAAATGGCTACAGCTCGTATGGGTACAGCTCTTGCTTTGGCACTCCCTTATCCTATGGCAACCGCTTGGTTTGGAACAAAAGCTTTACCCGCTCTTTCGGCTCCAGTAATGCTTGGCCTCGGTCTTTTAGTGGCCGGTTTCGTGGCTTTTATCTGGTATACTTTTATGGATAAAAAGCTAGAAGCTTCAGAAGGTGTTACAGATGAAATTAGCGAAGAAGATGAGTTTAAAATAAGCGATATTTTAACCATTTTAACCAATAAAGGATTTTGGTTAATAGCCTTATTGTGTGTGTTGTTTTACTCAGGAGTTTTTCCATTCTTATACTATGCTACCGACTTAATGATTAATAAATATGGTGTTGACCCAGAGTTTGCAGGTGCTATTCCTGGATTACTTCCTTTTGGAACGATTTTGCTAACTCCTTTGTTTGGTAGTATTTATGACAGAAAAGGTAAAGGCGCTACTATTATGCTTATTGGATCTGTAATGCTATTGGTTGCACATACTATATTTGCTATCCCTTTTATTACTAATTATGTTGTCGCTATTGCATTAATTTTATTCTTGGGTGTAACATTCTCTTTAGTACCTTCAGCTATGTGGCCTTCAGTTCCAAAAATTATTCCTGAAAAACAATTAGGAACAGCTTTTGCACTTATATTCTGGGTTCAAAACTGGGGTTTAATGGGTGTGCCTCTTTTAATTGGTTGGGCTTTAGATTATTCAAATCCAGAAGTTATAGCGGCTAAAGCAGCTGGTACAACGGTTCCTCCTTATGATTATACATTGCCAATGATTATTTTCGCTTCAACAGGTTTTTTAGCAATTATAGTAGCTTTAATGCTAAAAGCAGAAGACAAGAAAAAAGGTTATGGTTTGGAATTACCTAATATGGTACAATAAAGATTCCTAATTAAATAAATATTATAGCCTGTCAATTTTTTTGATGGGCTTTTCTTTTTTTTATAGATCAAGAAAAAGCTTGAATATACAAGCAAAAAGGGGCTTTTTTAATACTCTTTTAGAGGTCTAAAAAAAACAGGCATACTAATGCTGAAATTAATTAGTTTCTATTATCTTTGTGCAAAATTTTAAGCAAGAATTTATGAGCAAAAAGATAATAGGAAAAATCTCTCAGATTATAGGTCCGGTTATTGACGTTAGTTTTGAAGACGAGGGTAATATGCCCAGAATTTATGATGCACTAAAAGTGACCAATGATAGTGGTCATGTAATAGTATTAGAAGCCCAACAAGATATTGGTGAAACCACTATGCGAACTATTGCAATGGATTCCACTGATGGTCTTTATCGTGGAATGGAAGTGATATCATTAAATGCTCCAATTTCTATGCCTACCGGTAAATCTGTTAATGGTAGACTTTTTAACGTAATAGGAGAATCCATTGATGGATTAAAAGCTGTTGAATCTGAATTAAGATACCCTATTCATCGTGATCCCCCAAGGTTTGAAGATCTATCTACTTCAAAAGAAATTCTTTTTACTGGAATTAAAGTAATTGATCTTATTGAGCCTTATTCTAAAGGTGGAAAGATTGGTTTATTTGGTGGAGCTGGAGTAGGGAAAACGGTAATTATTCAGGAACTTATCAATAATGTAGCCAAAAACTACGAAGGGCAATCTGTTTTTGCTGGAGTAGGTGAGCGTACCCGTGAAGGTAACGATTTATTGCGCGAAATGATTGAATCCGGCATTATTAATTATGGTGAAGAATTTACCAAAGACATGGAAAATGGTGGATGGGATCTTTCAAAAGTTGACCTTAAAGAGATGGAAAAATCTAAAGTAACTTTAGTTTTTGGTCAAATGAATGAGCCTCCTGGAGCTCGTGCTCGAGTTGCACTTTCTGGTTTAACTATGGCTGAATATTTCCGCGATGGTGATGAAGAAAGCGGAGGTCGTGATATTCTTTTCTTTGTAGATAATATTTTCCGTTTTACACAAGCCGGTTCCGAGGTGTCAGCATTATTAGGTCGTATGCCTTCTGCTGTAGGTTATCAGCCAACTTTGGCTACTGAGATGGGTGTTATGCAAGAGCGTATTACTTCTACAAAAAGAGGTTCTATTACTTCGGTACAAGCTGTTTATGTACCTGCGGATGACTTAACAGACCCAGCTCCTGCTACTACATTTGCTCACCTAGATGCTACTACTGTACTGAATAGAAAGATTGCGGAATTAGGTATTTACCCTGCTGTGGATCCTTTGGATTCTACTTCTCGTATTCTTTCTCCTGAGATAGTTGGTGAAGAGCATTATAATACTGCCACAAAAGTGAAAGAGATTTTGCAACGATATAAAGAGCTGCAAGATATTATTGCCATTTTAGGTATGGATGAATTATCAGAAGAAGATAAATTGGTAGTTCACCGAGCACGTCGTATTCAACGTTTCTTATCACAGCCTTTCTTTGTGGCTACACAGTTTACCGGATTGCCAGGAAAATTTGTAGCTATTGAAGACACCATAAAAGGATTTAATATGATTCTGGATGGTGAGGTAGATGAATATCCTGAAGCTGCTTTTAACTTGGTAGGAACTATTGAAGATGCTATTGAAAAAGGTAAGAAATTAATTGCCCAAAACTAATATTATTATGCAATTAGAAATCGTAACACCAGATAAGACCGTATTTGAAGGGGAAGTCCGATTGGTTCAATTACCGGGTTTGGATGGTTCTTTTGAAGTCTTAAACCATCATGCGCCAATGATAGCTGGTTTGGCAAAAGGAAAAGTTAAAGTGATTGATAATTCTAAAAAGGAAACTTTTTATGATATCAATGGTGGTGTAATAGAAGTATTAGATAATAAGGTGATGATTTTAGCTAATTAAAAAAATAAAATCGATACTATATAGGGCGTCATCAATTATTTTGATGGCGTTTTTTTATTGCTGTAATAAACTGGATTTTTTTAACTCAATCCTAAAAGTAGTTCCTTTATCAATGGTGGAATTTTTCACAAAAATTTTGCCTTTATGATAATGAGTAATAATACGATCAGCCAAAGACAAACCCAAACCCCAACCTCTCTTTTTTGTGGTATAGCCGGGCTTAAAAATAGTTCGGAATTTATTGCTGGCAATACCTTTGCCTGTATCTGTTACATCAAGATATACTTTATGATCATCTTCTTTTATGTGGATTGTAATATCGCCAACACCTTGCATGGCATCCAGCGCATTTTTACATAAATTCTCCATCACCCAACCAAATAAATCTTCATTTATTGGAACTACTATGTCATGACCATTATCTGCATCTATATTGATTGTATAATGAACCTTTTTTGATGTACGCACTTTTAAATATTCAACTATTTCTTTTACAATCATCCCAACATCCAAAAGGCTGAGTTTGGGGATGGACCCTATCTTGCTAAATCTTTTGGAGATGGTTTCTAAGCGGAAAATATCTTTCTCTAATTCATCCAAAGAGTCATTATCGCTACCTTGCATTCGTAATAAATCAACCCAAGCTATCATAGAGGATAATGGAGTGCCCAGCTGATGTGCAGTCTCTTTGGCTAATCCTGCCCATATTTGATTTTGTTCTGCACGGCGCGAAAGACTAAACATTAAATAGGCAAAGCCAAGAAAAATCCCAAAAGCTAACAATACTATAACCGGAAAATAACGTAAACGGTTTTGAAGGTCAGAATCTTGATATAGGATATATTGTTGTCCAGACTGTGGCAGCTCTATTTTAATAGGAGGGTTTTGCTGTTCCATGTCAGTTAACAGCTCTCTTACAAATGCACTGTCCTGTAGTTTGTCTTCTGGTATATTTCCGTATTTTACAATCTTGCTTTTTGTGCTATCAGTAACAATTACAGGTACCGAAGCAGAATTCAGAACAATTTCTTCCAAAAATGATTCATTCAAATCGTCAACAATATCTTGTATCTTAGAGTAGGTAAGAGAATTTTTATAATATAAATAGATTTTATCGTCTTCTAGATATTCCAAAATAATAGGTCGGTATTCTGTAAATTCTTTGTATAAATTCCCGCGTAAGTATTTTGTAGAATCAAGATTAATATCAATATTCCCAACACCTAAGATCCTTTTTTTTGCATTAGTCTGGATAACAGGAATACTGGTATTATTACTTAAGATATCTAAATAAAAACTAAGATCTTCATCATCATCTTTAGCAATTTTTCTATAGGCTTTTGCTAGTAATGCTGCCCGTTTTCTTTCTTCTATTTTAAGTTTCTGAAACAGAGAATCAGTAGAGGCCACTAATTGAGCTTTTCGTACAATAGTTTGTGCCCATAGCTCCATGTTTTGGCGCTCACTTTTTCTAACCTGATTAACAAGAATATTTGTATACCATAAAGAGGCAAAGACAATTACAATACCTACAATGGCAAGCAAAAATTTTAGTTTATTCTTATTATTGTAAAAATCCATATTTTATTTATTTCAAATATACAACGTTGAGAGTGATGGTATATTGCAAAGCCAAAAGTAAGAAAACTTTAAAGGTTTTTGAAATTAATCTGAGTTCTATACAAAATAATAATACAGAAGCTAACTGAACCTAAGATTGT
This sequence comes from Bacteroidales bacterium, assembly GCA_029938465.1. Classification (GTDB taxonomy): domain Bacteria; phylum Bacteroidota; class Bacteroidia; order Bacteroidales; family UBA12170; genus UBA12170. The sequence continues at coordinate 25,137 of JAOZUW010000017.1, forward strand.
GAGAATAATATAAGAGAATGAAATCAAGCTGTTAGAGTTTCTTGAAAAAACCTATTTGTTTGATTTAGGATTACAACTACCATAAAAAGTGAGGGAGTGGCTGCTAACGGTTACATTTAATAATTTCTCAATAGAATCTTTTATTTCTTGTAATCTGGGGTCGCAAAACTCTAATACACTGCCATCGTCTAAACAAATAAAATGGTCATGTTGTCTGAATTTAAATGATTTTTCAAATTGCGCACAGTTATTACTAAACTGATGTTTGGTGACCAGGCCACATTCCAATAATAACTCCATTGTATTGTATAAAGTAGCTCTACTTACTCTGTATTTGTTGTTTTTCATTGTTACATAAAGAGTCTCAATATCAAAATGCCCGTCAGTATTGTATATTTCCTGTAAAATAGTATATCTTTCAGGTGTTTTACGTTGACCATTCTTTTGCAAATATTCTGTAAAAATCTTTTTTACAGCTTCAAAAGTTTCCTTACTATTGTCATTCTTCATGTATTCTTTTTTTGTAATATTATCTTTAGTATTTTGATTTTAATGTGTTGTCATTTTATGCAAAACACAAAAATAGACAAAAACTTTTATTTAGACCAGTTAAAAATAGAAAAATGTATTTATTTTTGTATTTCTATCCTATTTTCAGTGATCTACTAGGGTTCTACTTATTTCTTTTCAATCAAGTATTTTTAGTGTTAAGTAATTAACTAATTTTGGTTTTGATTTTAAAAACAAATGATATGATCAAAAAGAAAAAGATTTTATGGTTAGCTATTGCTTTTATTTGGATAGCTCAACTGAATATTCAGCCGGTTTTTGCACAGCAAACAGCTGATAAAATTCCTTTCGACTTACAAGTAATCAAAGGAAAATTAGATAATGGGCTTACCTATTATATTCGGCAAAATTCTAAACCCGAGAATAAGCTAGAGTTACGCTTAGTAATTAATACAGGTTCTATTGTGGAAGATGATGATCAACAGGGTTTGGCACACTTTGTAGAACATATGTGCTTTAATGGTACCGAACATTTTGAGAAGAATGAGTTGGTGAGCTATCTTCAAAGCTTGGGTATTGAGTTTGGAGGTGATTTAAACGCCTATACTAGTTTTGACGAAACGGTTTATATGCTGCCAGTGCCTACCGAAGATCCCGAAACAGTAGATCAAGGATTATTAGTGCTACGCGATTGGGCAACGGGAGTACTATTTACCGGAGAAGAGATAGATAAAGAACGAGGTGTTATCTTGGAAGAATTACGTACTGGACAGGGTGCACAACAGCGTATGCGTGATGAATATTTCCCAGTAATTTTTAAATCTTCTCAATATGCCGAGCGACTTCCCATTGGGAAAGAAGAGCTTTTAAAAACATTTGAATATGAAACTTTGCGTCGTTATTATAGGGAATGGTATCGTCCCGATTTGATGGCAATTATTGCTGTTGGTGATTTGGATCCTGAAAGTATGAAAGCCAAAATTGAAAAACAATTTGGAAATATTGAGATGCCAGAAAAATATCGTCCTAGAAAAGATTATGATGTTCCTGATCACCAAGAGACCTATTTTTCGATGGTGAGCGATAAAGAAGCACCTTATACAATTATACAACTAATGTATATGGATGACATTCAAGAAACATTAACATGGGATGATTATAAACGAGATATAGCTCAAAATTTATATGCAGGAATGATCAATGCAAGACTTCAGGAGCTTACCCAATCAGCTAATCCACCTTTTATCTTTGCCAACTCAAGATATGGTGGCTTGGTTCGTACAAAAAACACTTATGTTTCTATAGCCATAGTGGGCCCTGGAGGTATTGAAAACGGATTGAAAACACTCATAACAGAAAACCAAAGAGTAAAACAGCATGGTTTTACTCAAACAGAATTGGATAGATATA
>JAOZUW010000017.1:27156-32706 GCA_029938465.1 Bacteroidales bacterium
GAAAACCAAAGAGTAAAACAGCATGGTTTTACTCAAACAGAATTGGATAGATATAAATCTTCATATCTCAAAAATCTGGAGAAGCAATTTAACGAAAGATATAAAACGGAGTCTGTCAGTTATGTTGGTGAATATATTAATAATTTTTTGGAGCAAGAGCCTTCCCCTGGTATCGAAGCAGAGTATAAATATACAAAGAGTGTTCTTCCATCTATAAGTTTAAGTGAAGTTAATGCATTTGCAAAAGGATGGATTAAAGATTATAACAAAGTATTGGTAGTTATGGCTCCTGAACAAGAAGGAGTTGTTTTACCAACTGAGGATAATCTGAAAAAGTGGTTGGCAGAAGCTGATGCAGAAGAAGTAAGTGCCTATGTAGATGCTACATCTGATCGCCCATTGATGGAAAATATTCCTACAGCAGCAGCTTATGCCAAAGGGAAATATTCTGAGAAAACCGAATTGCAGGAATTGGAGTTTGCCAATGGCTTAAAAGTAATATATAAATCTACTGATTTTAAAAATGATGAAATATTGGTTTCGGCTTTGAGTTTTGGAGGTTCATCTTTATATAGTGATGAGGATTTTAAATCTGCAGAAATGGGTGCCAGTTTAGTGGAAGAAAGTGGCGTGAATGATTTTAGTCAGGTAGAGCTAAACAAACTTTTGGCTGATAAAAATATCAGGCTCTATCCTTATATCAATTCAATTAGCGAAGGTTTTATTGGAAACACAACACCAAAAGATCTTGAAATATTTCTTCAGTTGGTTCATTTATACTTTACAAACCCTAACTATAGTGAAGAATCTTGGGAATCTATTATCAATAAACAAAAAATGTATATTCCTAACTTATTAAAAGATCCTAATTCTTATTATTCTGATCAGGTGAAAAGAATACTTGCCAATAACAGCCCAAGGGGTAATTATATCCCAAGTATGGAAGATTTAGATGCTTTGCAGTTTGATGTAGCCAAAAAGGCATATCAGCAGAGGTTTGCCAATGCGGGGGACTTTACTTTCTTTTTTGTGGGCAATTTAGATATGGAAGTAGCTCTCCCTTTAATGCAGAAATATTTAGGAAGTTTAAAAGGAAGCTCATCACACGAAAAATATGTTGATTTAGGAGTACGACCACCAAAGGGTAAGCTCGAGAAGGTAGTAAATAAAGGACAAGCTGATAAAAGTATGGTGAAAATAATTTATACTGGTGAAGCTAAATACAGTGTAAAAGAAAAACATTTACTCAAATCTTTAGCAGATGTACTTTCTATTAAACTTATTGAAAATCTCAGAGAAGAAAAAAGTGGTGTTTATGGTGTAGGAGCTCGTGCAAGTTTAAGTGCAAACCCATATGGTCATTTTAAATTTACTGTTGGTTTTCCTTGCGGTCCAGATAATGTTGAAGATTTAATAGCAGCGGTTAACACAGAAATAGAGAAAGTAAAAAGTGATGGCCCTACAAAGGAAGATATTGAAAAAGTAAAAGAAACACAATTGCTTGATTTAAAAGAGAATTTAAAGAAAAATTCTTATTGGTTAAGTGCTGTGGTAACTTCTTACTTTAATGGTATAAATCCTGATGAGATTTTGAAACAGAAAGAAATGATTAATGAATTAAATGAAAATACACTTAAAAAAGTAGCTAATAAGTATTTAAAGGATAAGCATTTAATACAAGTGGTGCTTATGCCGGAAGAAAAATAATGAGCTTAGTATAAAAAGAAATAAGGGTAGTATAATTGTTTTATACTACCCTTATTCTTATTTTCACATAAATGTTTGTTGGCTGGCACTGAATTGTATTTATTGTTTGTAAGCCAGAATATGATCAAACGCTATCGCTCTCCTAAAGTCAATTCTATTTCTTTTTCCTTTTCTTCTCTCAAGATTTTAAGTCTCACTATATCTTCGGGTTGATATTTTTTTAGCAAAGCGGAATAGGTTTTCAGATTATCTATTTTTTCATCATTTAATTCTAAAATAATATCTCCAGTTTGTAATCCTGCTTTTTCACCAGCCGAACCAGGAGTGATGCCTGAAATTTTTATTCCAGGACCTTGAAAGGCAAAATCTGGAATCGAGCCTGTACTTACACGTCTGTTTTCCTTCTTTTGAGTTTTTTGAGTCGTTGTTTTTTCTTTGGCAGTACTTCCGGTAAAAGGCATGGGGTCTTCACGATCGGCCAAATACAATAAAACCTCTTTACTCACTGTGGCTACTTTCACCAAACCTTTGCCATCTATTTTGTCATAAGTATCGCTTGGACGATGGTAATTTGGTGTGGGACCCGTAAAAAGTTGCACTGCAGGAATTCCCTGTTCTATAAATGCAACCTGATCGGAGGCATCTAAATCTTGTGTAATCACTTCTGATTTAACTCCAGTTGTATAATCAGTACCCATAAAAATAAACTTCCATTCACGAGCAGTATTGGCATTGAGAATCATCAATTTTTTATCGAATAAACTTCCATCGGTATCAATATTTACATTGGCAAAAATAGCTCCTGAGAAATATTCTGACTGGTGCTCAACATAATATCTGGAGCCTATAAGACCAGCTTCTTCGGCAGTACATGCCAAAAACACAATGGTTCTTTTAGGTTTAGCAGTTTTGGCCATAGTTCTGGCTAGCTCAATAATGGTAGCTACTCCACTTGCATTATCATCGGCACCATAGTGTATTTTGCCTTCGTTGCCTTTGCGTACATCTGGCCATCCAAAGCCTAAATGATCGTAATGTGCCGAAATAACTACCGTTTCATTTTTGAGCTTAGCATCTGTACCTGGGATTATTCCAATCACATTCTTTAGCTTCATTAAGCCCTTATCTTTAAAAAGATGTTCAAAATGTTGATAATAGGAATGATCTTTGATGGCTTGCAAACCAGCATCTTTAAATTGCTGGGCAATATATTCAGCTGCTTTATCAATTTCTGGAGTTCCAATTCCGCGACCTTTTAATTCTTCAGAAGCTAAATATTTAACACTACTCATCATTCTTTGTTCCGAAAAAACAGGTTTTAAAGTAGCTAATGCTGTGCGCTTCTCTATAACTGATATTTTTTGTCCTGCTTCATCAAAAATCTTTATTAGTGGTGAACTTAATAGAGGCCATTGCCCTTTTGCCATATTGGTTGGCTCATCGCCTTGAAAGGCCAGATAGCTATATTTGCCATAATGAGGTAGTTTTCTAATCAGTCCGTTAATAGCTTTAGGATTATCGAAAGCTATAAATACATTTTGTTTGCTTAAATCATTCTTTTTAGAAAAAGTGGCTATAAAGCTATGGTTGTGCTGGTTAATATTCTTCTTTTCGAAATGCATTGAATCGGCATTAAAGCCAGAGTTGTATTCATGAAGCTCTTGTTGTATTTGAAGTGCAAATTTATTCTCAAATCCAATAATCCAAGCCGTAGTTTCCTGAGGTATCTCCTTTAAATCATTATCCCAAACTATATCAAAGTTATCGTTATCGGTATTTTTCCACTGTTCGGCAAACTGCTGATACATATCCTTTTGTTTAGCTTCTGAGGGTAAAATAATCACATTATTATCGCTAGCCCAAATATGAGAAAGAGTAGGAGGGACTTCAGCTGGATTTAATATTCTAAACACATCATATTGTGGATCAACTACCAATTTGAGAGGTTTGTTTTGTAGAGAAATCTGAAAAGACTGCTCTTTAGTATCCATATTAAAAACATAGAATTCTACACCTTTTTCAGTTGCAATACCTATGGGGATATCAATATCAAAGGCATCAGAATTTTGTAACTGTTGCAGGGTGATTTTTACACGATATTTTTGGTTGTATTTACCAATGTTTATATCTTTTATAGCTATCTCTGGGGCTCCGGTTCTATTGAGCCATTGATTAAAAAAATCGGTTAAATCCATTCCTGATACCTCTTCCATTGATAATCGAATATCATTATAAGAAGCTGTTTTGTAGATGTTGTTTTCGTAAAACAGTTTCATTCCTGCAATAAAAGTATCGTCGCCCAATTTGCGTCTCAGCATCTGCCATACCATAAGGCTTTTCCCATATCCAATAGCTTCGCTGGGTCCATCGTGGCGTGAGAGGAATTGAGTAAGAGGAAAATCGTTACTTTCGTTAACAAAATTGGTGAATTTTTGTAAAGTAGATCGGCGATATTCTTCACCAGCACCTCTTTGCTCTTTAATGAGGTGATCGGCCATAAATGCTGTTGTTCCTTCGCACCAATTGCCACTTTCAAAATCTACATATACGCTGTTTCCCCACCAATTGTGTAGTAATTCGTGTGGATAAGAGGAATGTAAAATAAATGGAAAACGGATGATCTTTTCGCCTAAAAGGGTAAAGGAAGGCATACCATAACCTGTCTCCCAGAAATTTTCTACCAAGGCAAATTTGCCATAAGGATAATCTCCCAACATGCTCACATACATTTCCATATATTGTTCGGTAACTTCTAAATATTTATTGGCAATGCCTTCATCAGGAGTTCGTAAAAAGGCCATAGCTTTAACTCCACTATTCATATCGTGGGTATATTCAGTAAACTCAGCAGCAATTAAAAACACCTCTTCTTGTGGTTTGTCACATACCCAAGTGTCTATATGGCTTTCTTTTTCTATTTTCTCTAAAGTTCTATTCCCTTGACTTACATTACGCCAGCTGGCAGGCAATTCCGTTGTGAGGCTATAAACCATTAAATGATTATCAAAAACAGGAACCCAAAAAGTAGAGCCAGCCAAATATATACCTAGTGTATTTATAATGCCAGGTGATTGAGCAAATCCCCTTTGGTAGTTTTCTTCACTTTGCTCAATGGCAGCATCAATTGTTCCATAATATTTTATAACAATAGTTTCCGATTTCCCTTTTATTCTCCAACGTGTGAGCTCCAAATTACTCTCTTGCTCAGCATCATCCCGATCCATTCCCACATCTTTGGCTTGAGCATTTTCTTCCACTTTAATAAGTTTTATCTTTTTGGAAAGGCTAATTGGTGTAAAAGCTGCATTTAGTAAGAATTCGGCATTGGTATCTGAACCATAATTCATACTATCAGTTACCCAAATTTCAGCTGTTTCAGGATTTATTTTTACCTGAAGATGGTGGTTTACGGTTTTTATATTTTGTGTAAAAGCTAGGCTGCTGATAAGCATTATTGCCCCTAAAAATATTTGCTTGATCATATGTATAATATTTAGTTACTAGTTATTGGGAACAAAAGTACGTTATTTTTATTATTTATCATGGACTAAAATGCAGTGAATTTGTTATAGTCAAACAGTAAAAAATTATATAGAAATAGGGTATAATGAAAATAATAGTAAGTTTGTCATTAAGTGCAAATCGATAAATAAGACTTGCTTACAGTTGTTATGTAAATCATAGTTTAAAATGATGATAATAAAAAAAATAAAAATTGCATTTATTCTTTTTCTCTTACAAGCACTATGCAAACATTAACCTATAATTTATTTTTAGGTGCAAAACTAAAGAAATCACATTCCGAGGATTCGCAAAACTTACCTATTCCGGCTACTTTTATAA